>CAXSEX010000005.1:11210-23086 GCA_964236415.1 uncultured Acetobacteraceae bacterium
CTGAACGGCATTACGCAACTCATCCCCGGTCATCTGCTGCGGCAGGAAGCGGGTCAGCGCCTCGTTCACTGCCAGCAGCGTCCCGTCGCCCGCCGCGTCCAGCGTTGCCAGGTCGGCCGCGATGGCGACAAGAGGATGGTCGGGCGGCAGCCGCGGCACGACGCGACGCAGCTGCGCCGACGCCGTGCGCGCCGCGAGCCGCAGGTCCTCGACCGTGACCGCCGCCGCCGGCTCCCGCGGCGCCAGCGTCGGTGCCAGCAGCCCGGCCGCGTCGGCGATCAGCGCCAGCTTCGCCGGCTGGTCCTGCGGCACGAAGCTTTGCAGGCTGAGGATCTGGGCCACCAGCGGCAACGGCCGCACCGCGGCCGTGACCGCCTGCGCCGCCGCCGCGTCCGGCGTCAGCACGTCGATGGTGTAGGGATTGGTCAACGGGTTCGCCGCCAGGTCCGCGAGCGTCCGCATGGCCTCCGTCGAGGCGTTCTTCAGGTGCAGGGGGTCGCTGTCGAAGGTGAGGCGCGGCAGCGACAGGAGGCCGAACCCGGCGGCGGCCCCGCTTATCGCCAACACCAGCCAGCGCCGCCGGGCCAGCCCCCGGTCGAGCGGCGCCGCCCAGGAAAAGCCGACCTCCTGCGCCGGCGTGCGCGGGCGGAACAGCACCAGCGCCGCCGGCAGGAACACCAGCGTGCAGGCGAACGCGATCAGCATGCCGGCGCCGGCGATCAGGCCCAGTTCCGCAACCCCGCTGAAATCGGTCGGCACGAAGGCGAGGAACCCCGCCGCCGTGGCCGCCGCCGCCGCCAGGATCTGCCCCCCTGCCCGCTTCCCCGTGACGGCCAGCGCGGCGTGCAGGTCGCAGCTTTCCGTTTGCGCTTCCCGCAGCCGCACGCTGAACTGGATCGCGAAATCGACGGCGATGCCGACGAACAGGATGGCAAAGGCGACGGAAACCATGTTGAGCGGGTTCACGGTCAGCGCCGCAAACGCCGTGGTCAGCAGCAGCCCGAGCATGAGGGTCAGCAGGATCGGCACCACCAGCCGCCAGCTCCGCACCGCGAGCACCAGCCAGGCCACGACCAGCAGCGTGCTGCCGGCCAGCCCGGCGATGGCGCCGTTGGCAGCGGAGGCAAGCTCCTCGTCCGACAGCGCGACCGCGCCCGTCACCCGGACATGCGCCTGGCCGGAGCGGACGAACTCCTGCTGGGCGGCGGCGTCGCGCAGCGCGCGGGTCGCGGCGGCGCCGGGTTGGAGCGCGCCGAAATCCAGCCGCGGCTTCGCCAGCACGAAGCGGTAGGGTCCGCCCAGGTCCGACACCGGGCCGGCCAGCAGGCGCTGCCACGACAACGGCTGCGGCTCGCCATGGAGCGCCGTGGCCATTGATTCGTGGAAGCCGCGCAGCGCGGCGCCGAACGGTCCCAGATCGGCCCCCTTTTCCACGCCGATGGCCACCAGCGACAGCGCCGCGAACAGGCCCCGCGCGCTGGGGTCGGCGACGAGCTGGCCCAGGAACGGCTGCGCGTCGATGGTCTGATCCAGCACCGCCGACAAAGCCGGCGTGTCCAGGAACAGCAGCCCGTTCCGGTCGAAGAACGGCGAAGCGTCGGGACGGCGGACCGCCTGGAAATGCGCCGTGTCCCGCGCCAGCGCCGCGGCCAGCCCGGCGGCGGTGGCCTCCGCGGCTTCCGGGACCGTCGCATCGACCACAGCGACCAGCAGGTCCTCGCGCTGCGGGAACAGGCGCTTCAGCTCCGCCTCCCGCTGCTTCCAGGGTAGGCTGGCATTGAACAGCCCGTTGATGTCGGTGGTGATGCTCAAGCGCGTGGCCAGCCCGGCGGCCAGCACGGCCAGCACGGCGCCGACCAGCAGGACGGCGGGCGCCCGCCTTGCGCTCAGGGCCACAAGGGACGCAAGGAAGGATCGTTCAACCATGCCGCGAGGCTAAAGCGGATGCGGCCCCGCGCCGCAAGCCCAGATGGCACACAGGCCGCACGCACCGCGGAGCCAGCGCGGCGCGGCCTGAAGAAATTGACACGCTGCGGGTCGCGCCATACCACTGCGAGACAAACGAACGCCCGCCGCACAAGGCCCGCTTTGGGGCCATGCGGGCGATTTTGGGGGTGTACCCGGCCATGCGTTTCGCGATCATGCTGCTGACGGCCGCGATCCTGGCCGCCGGGAGCGCCCGGGCACAGGTTAAGATCGGCGTGACCATCTCCACCACCGGGCCGGCCGCAAGCCTGGGCGTGCCGCAACGCAACTCCATCGCCTTGATGCCCTCCACAATCGCTGGGCAGACGGTTGAGTACCGCGTGCTGGACGACGCCGGGGACAGCACCAAGGCCGTTGCCAACGCCCGCAAGCTGATCGACGAGGGCGCGGACGCGCTGATCGGCTCCTCCACCACGCCGGCCTCGCTCGCGATGATCGACGTGGCCGCCGAGAAGCAGGTGCCGATGATCGCGCTCGCCGCCTCCGCCCGGCTGATCGAGCCGATGGACGCGCAGCGCCGGTGGGTGTTCAAGGTGCCGCAGAACGACAGCCTGATGGCCGACGCCATCGCCGCGCACATGGAGCGGGCGGGGGTGAAAACGGTGGGGTTCATCGGCTTCAACGACGCCTACGGCGACGGCTGGCTCACGGAAGCGACGCGCGCCTTTGCCGCCCACGGCATCAAGCTGGTGGCGACCGAGCGTTACGCCCGCGCCGACACGGGCGTGACCGGCCAGGTGCTGAAGCTGGTCGCCGCCCGGCCCGACGCGGTGCTGATCGCCGGCGCCGGCACGCCGGCGGCGTTGCCGCAAAAGGCGCTGCACGAGCGCGGCTACGCCGGCAAGTACTACCAGACCCACGGCGTCGCCAACGCGGACTTCCTGCGCGTCGGCGGGCACGACGTGGAGGGCACGGTGCTGCCCGCCGGCCCGATCCTGGTCGCGGCGCAACTGCCGGACAGCAACCCGATCAAGGCGGTGGCGCTCGACTACGTGCGCCGTTACGAGGCCGCGAACGGCGCGGGCAGCGTCGCCACCTTCGGCGCGCACGCGATGGACGCGGGCATCCTGCTGCAAGCCGCCATCCCCGTCGCCCTGCGCTCCGCCAAGCCCGGCACGCCGGAGTTCCGCGCGGCGCTGCGCGACGCCTTGGAAAGCAGCGAGGAACTGGTGCTGACCCACGGCGTGTCCAACATGACGCCGCAGGACCATAACGGCTTCGACGGGCGCGCCCGGGTGATGGTCACGATCGAGGGCGGCGCCTGGAAGCTGCTGCCCTGATCCATGCTGGCTAGACGCGGGGGCTAGACGCGGGGTGGACGCGGACATCGCGCTGATCCTGCTGCAGGACGGCGTCGTGAACGGCGCAATCTATGCGCTGCTCGCCTTGTCGCTGGTGCTGGTGTTCACGGTCACCCGCGTGATCCTGATCCCGCAAGGCGAGATCGTCGCCTACGGCGCGCTGACCTACGCGGCGCTTGACGAGGGGCGGCTGCCCGGCAGCGTGTGGCTGCTGGGCGCGCTGGGCGTGGGGGCGTTCCTGGCCGGGCTGGCGGCAGAGCGCCGGGCGCTTTCGCCGGGCGGCGTGTCGCGCCTGGCGCTGGAAACCCTGGCGGTCCCGGCGGTCGTCGCGGCGGCGGCCCTGGTGTTCGCGCCGCGCAAGCCCGGCGTCGCGGCCGACGCGCTGCTGACGCTGGTCATCGTGACGCCCATGGCGCCCTACCTGTACCGCCTCGCCTTCCAGCCGCTGGCGGAGGCGTCGGTGCTGACCCTGCTGATCGCCAGCATCGGCGTGCACCTGGTGCTGCTCGGCCTCGGCCTCGTGTTCTTCGGGCCGGAGGGCTACCGCGCCCCGGGCTTCTCCGATGCGCGCTACGGCTGGGGCGGCCTGCTGATCCCCGGCCAGGCGGTTTGGATCGTGGGCAGCACGCTGGCGCTGATCGCGGCGCTTTACCTGTTCTTCGAGCATACTCTGTCCGGCAAGGCGCTGCGGGCGACTGCGGTGAACCGGCTGGGCGCGCGGCTGGTGGGCATCGCGACCGCCTTGTCCGGGCGCATCGCCTTCCTGCTCGCCGGGCTGATCGGCACGCTGTCCGGCATCCTGATCGCGCCCTTGACCACCGTGTACTACGACAGCGGCTTCCTGATCGGCTTGAAGGGCTTCGTCGCCGCCATCATCGGCGGGCTGGTCAGCTACCCCGTCGCCGCGCTCGCCGCGGTGCTGGTGGGCTGCGTCGAAAGCCTGGCCTCGTTCTATGCCAGCGCGTTCAAGGAGGTGATCGTCTTCGCCGTCATCATCCCGGTCCTGCTTTGGCGCAGCCTGCGCAGCCCGGCGGAGGAGGAATGACCCGGCTGCTTCCGGCCCTGCTGTTCCTCGCCTGTCTCGGCGTGCCGTTCCTGCCGGGGGTGCCGAGCTTCTGGGTCACGCTTGCGGACTACGCGGGCATCGCCGGCATCGTGGCCTTGGGGCTGGTCGTGCTGACGGGATATGGCGGCATGACCTCCTTCGGGCAGGCGACGTTCATGGGTTGCGGGGCTTACGTGTCGGCGCTGCTCACCACCGCCACCGGCGCCGGGCTGTCGCCCTGGCTGGCGCTGCCGGCGGCGCTACTGGCAAGCGGCGCGGCGGCGCTGGCACTCGGCGCCGTCACCTTGCGGCTGTCCGGGCACTACCTGGCGCTCGCCACCATCGCCTGGGCGGTCAGCCTGTACTACCTGGCCGGCAACCTCGATCTGCTCGGACGCAACGACGGGCTGTCCGGCATCCCGCCGCTGCGGGTCGGCGGCCTGGCGCTGACCGGCAGCCGCGAATACTTCGTCGTGGTTTGGGCGGCCGTGGCGCTGGCCGTGCTGCTGACGCTGAACCTGCTCGACAGCCGGATGGGCCGGGCGATCCGGGCGCTGCGCGGCGGGGCTGGCGCGGCGGCGAGCTTCGGCGTGGACCTGCCGCGGACGCGCATCCTGGCCTTCACCTACGCGGCCATGCTGGCGGGGCTGGCGGGGTGGCTGTACGCGCACATGCAGCGCAGCGTGAACCCCACCCCGTTCGGGCTGAACGCCGGGATCGAGTACCTGCTGATGGCGGTGGTGGGCGGCGCCGGGTCGGTGTGGGGCGCGCTGCTGGGGGCGGCGCTGGTGACAGTGGTGAACGACCAGTTGCAAACCCTGCTGCCGAGGCTTTTGGGGCAGCAGGGCAACTACGAGACGGTGGTGTTCGGCGCCTTGCTGGTCCTGGTGCTTCAGACGGCGCCGGACGGGCTGTGGCCGCGGCTGCGCCGCCTGTTCCCCCCGGCCCGTCCGCGCCGCGTGGAGGCGGACGCAGCCCCCCTGCCCGCCCGCGCGTTGCCGGCCCCGGGCACGCCGGTGCTGTCCGCCGCCGGGCTGCGCAAGGCGTTCGGCGGCCTCGTCGCGGTGAACGGCATGGGGCTGCATCTGGACGCTGCGGAGATCGTCGGCCTGATCGGTCCCAACGGCGCGGGCAAGAGCACGACGTTCAACCTGCTGACCGGCGTGGCGCGGCCCGGCGCCGGGCAGGTGCGCTTCGGGGGCCGCGACGTGACCGGCTTCCGTCCGCCCGGCGTCGCGCGGCTCGGCATCGCGCGCAGCTTCCAGCACGTGAAGCTGGTGCCCGGCATGTCCGTGCTGGAGAACGTGGCGCTCGGCGCCCACCTGCGCGGCGCTGCCGGCCCCGTGTCCGCGCTGCTGCGCCTGGACCGGGCGGAGGAGGCGCGGCTGTTCGCCGAGGCGCGGCGGCAGATCGCCCGGGTCGGGCTGGACGGGCACGCCGACAAGCCCGGCGACAGCCTGGCGCTGGGCCAGCAACGCCTGGTGGAGGTCGCCCGCGCCCTGTGCCTCGACCCTATCCTGCTGCTGCTGGACGAGCCGGCGGCCGGGCTGCGCCATGTGGAAAAGGCCGACCTCGCCGCCCTGCTGCGCCGCCTGCGCGGGGACGGCGTGACGGTGCTGCTGGTGGAGCACGACATGGAGTTCGTGATGCGGCTGACCGACCGGCTCGTGGTCATGGAGTTCGGCGCCAAACTCGCCGAGGGCGACCCCGCCGCCATCCGCGCCAACCCGGCGGTCATCGAAGCCTACCTGGGCGCCGCCGCGTGAGCGTGCTGGAGGTCGAGGATTTGCACGTCAGCTACGGCGGCATCGGCGCGGTGCACGGGGTGTCGCTGACCGTGGGACCCGGCCAGATCGTCACGGTGATCGGCCCGAACGGGGCGGGCAAGACGACGCTGCTGAACGCGGTGATGGGCGTGCATCCCGGGCGCGGCGGCGTGCGGTTCGGGGGGCGGGATGTCGGGCGGCTCGGCGTGGAGGGCCGGGTCCGCGCCGGCATGGGCCTGGTGCCAGAGAAGCGCGAGCTGTTTTCGACCCTGACGGTGGAGGACAACCTGCGCCTGGGCGGCTTCCGGCACCGCTGGGCCGGGCGCGCGGCGGCGCGGGGCGCCATGGACGAGGTGTACGCGCTGTTCCCCCGCCTGCTGGAGCGCCGCCGTCAGCACGCGGGCACATTGAGCGGCGGGGAGCGGCAGATGCTCGCAATGGGCCGCGCGCTGATGGCCCGGCCCGACCTGCTGATGCTGGACGAGCCGAGCCTGGGCTTGGCGCCGCTGATCGTGCGCGAGGTGTTCGGCATCATCGCCGGGCTGCGCGCCCGCGGCTGCGCCATCCTGCTGGTCGAGCAGAACGCCCGCGCCGCGTTGCAGGTCGCCGACCATGGCTACGTGCTGGAAACCGGCCGCGTGGCGCTGGACGGGCCAAGCGCCGGGCTGGCCGGGGACGCGCGGGTGATCGAGACCTATCTCGGCATCGGGACGGGATAAGACGGAACCGGCCATTGTTGCGCCACGTTCATGGGTATCATGCCCAACAACCACAGCAAGGCAGGTTTCATGCGCAAAGTTCTTCTCGCCCTCGTCTTGCTCGGCACGGCACCCGCCCTGCCGGTCCATGCGGCGCCCACGGTGCTGCCCGCCCTGGCGGCGGTCGCGACGCCCGGCGAAGCAACCGTGCAAACGGTGCAGTATAGGTATGATCGCCGCGAGGCGCTCCGTCGGCAGGAGTTCCGGCGCCGCCAGGAAATCCGGCGGGAGCAGCTCCGGCGCCGCCAGGCCGTACGGCGGGGCTACGTCCGCCCGTATTAAGCGCCTACCAGCGAAGCCCGCGCCGCGGCGGCGTCAACTGCCGTCGTCCGGTTCTGCATGGAGCCGCAGCCCGAGATGGTTGCGGTCCATGCCCTGCATGATCGCCTCCACGTCGCGCTGCACCGTCGTGTGTGGCCGTGACGGCGTTGGCAAAGGCCGGCTCGGGTCGCTTGGCACCATCGGGCCGGCCAGCACCACGCAGGCATCCTTGTCGCCAGCATCGCAGTCCTGCTGCAGCCGGCCCAGGAACCCCGGTCGCGACGGAGCGCATCCGGCCCAGATGCCCAACAGCGCCCAGCCCGCCATCCCGCGGAGCCTCACAGGTGGCTGGCGCCCGCGATGGCGCTCACGATGGGTAAGCGGCGGCGGCAACGGGCACGGGACGGAAGCAGCCAGGGATCAGCATGGGTCATAGCTCCCATGATAAAACAACCTAGCTCCCGATGAAACAGCCCGGCTTTCACGGGAGGCGGCGCTCGGCGAGCCGCTGCTCGACCACCTGGCGCCACGGGGCGTCCGGCGGCGCGGCAGCCAAGGCCCGGCGATACAGGGAGGCCGTGGAATCGCTGACCCCGCCCTCCGCCCGGGTGGCTGCCTCCGCAGCGCGTGCAGCGATCACCGGGTCGAAGCGCACCTGAAGCGCCGTGCGCAAAGCCGCGGCGGCGGCGGCGTCGTTGCCGCGGCTTTCCTCGATGTTGCCCAGCAGCAGGAAGCCCTGGCGGGCCTGCTCGGTGCGCGGATCCAAGGCGGCCAGCCGTTCCCGCAACTGGGCGACCAGCGCGTCCTCCTCGGCCGAGTGCGCTTCCCGGCTCGACGCACCTGGCAGGCCCGGCGAGCCGCCGATGACATACAGCCCAAGCGCCAGCACCGGCACCAGCGCCAGCGCCGCAATCACCGGGATGCGGGAGCCGGGGTGCGCCGCGTCCTCCGCCGCTTCCGCGACGTGGAGCAGGCGGCGCTGCACTTCCAGCTTGGCGGTTGCGTGCTCCGCCGGCAGGATGCGGCCCTCGGCCAGGTCGCGGTCCAGCTCGGCCAATTGGTCGCGGTGCAGCGCGATGGCCGGGTCGCGCCCGCCGCGGGCGGCCATGCGGCGGCGCAGCACCAGGGCCAGCGGCGCCAGGGCGACCACCGCCAGGACGAGGATGGCCAGCCAGATCATGGTCGCGAAAGGTTGGGAGGCGAAGGGTTGGGGGGCGAAAGGTCGGCCAGGCGGGAGCGTTCCGCCTCCGTCAAGGGCGCGGGCACGGCTGGGGCGCGACGCCGCGACAGCAGGGCGAAGCCGAGGCCGGCCGCCACCGCCAGCACCGGCGATGCCCAAAGAAAGGCGGTAGCGGCGTTCATCGGCGGGCGCAGGCGCACGAAGTCGCCGTAGCGCGCCACCACCCATTCCGTCACCTGGGTATCGGCGTCGCCGGCGGCGATGCGGGTGCGGACGATGCGGCGCAGGTCACGCGCCAGGTCGGCGTTGCTGTCCTCGATGCTCTCGTTTTGGCAGACGAGGCAGCGGAGCTGGCGGCCGACGTTCTCTGCCCGGGCTTCCTGCGACGGGTCGGGCAGCATTTCCGCCGGGTCGCTGAGGGCGTGAGCGCCGCCGCTCCATAGCAACACCAGGAAAAGGACGAGCGCCTTCATGCCTCCTGCCTTCATGCGCTCTGCCTTCATGTCAGGGTCCGCAGCAGCGGCTGCAACTGCTCCGACACGATGTCGGGGGTCAGCGGCCCGGCCATGCGCCAACGCACGATGCCTTGGGCGTCGATCAGGTAGCTTTCCGGCACGCCGTACACGCCCCAGTCGATGGCGACCTGGCCCGGGGCATCCCGCGCGATGCGGGCATACGGGTTGCCATGCCGGGCGACGAAGCCGGAGGCGGCGGCAACCGTGTCCTTGTAGGCGATGCCCCAGATCGGCACGCCGGCACGGGACAGCGCCATCAGTTCCGGGTGCTCGATGACGCAGGGCACGCACCAGCTTGCGAAGAAGTTGACCAGCACCGGGCGGCGCAGCGCGGTGATCTCGGCGTTGCCGAAACCTTGGCCCGGCTCCTGCCCCGGCAGGGCGAACTCCGGCATGGGGCGGCCGATGAGCTGGCTCGGCACGTCGTGCGGGTCGAAGCGGTTGGCCTTCATGCGGCCCAGCACCGTCCAGAACCCGGCGCCGGCCAGCACCGCCGCGCCGAACGGCGCGAACAGCAGGGCCTGGCGGCGGTTCACGCGACCGCGGACCCCGGCCGCACGGCTGCCCGGGCCGGCGCGCCGACCCGCGTGCGGCGGTCCAGCAGCGACAAGCCACCGCCCATCGCCATGATCAACGCGCCGAACCAGATCCAGGGGGCCAGCGGGTTGTAGTTCAGGCGCATGATCGCGGCGTCGTCCCGCTCCTCGCCCAGCACCACATAAAGGTCGGCCACCCCGTTGGTGTGGATCGCGGCCTCGGTGGTCGTCATGCGCTGCACGGGGAAGGTGCGGCGCGACGGCTGCATGACCGCGATCAGCCGCCCGTTGCGCTCCAGCCGCATGGTCGCGACACGCTCCTCGTAGTTCGGCCCGGACTGGTTGCGCAGCCCTTCCAGCGTCCAGCCGTAGCCCGCCGACTGCACGGTGTCCCCTGGATGCATCAGCACGACCTGCTGGGTCGCGAGCGACATGCCGGCGACGCCCGCGACCAGCACGCCCATGCCGGCATGGCCCAGCGCCGCGCCGAACATCGACAGCCGCAAGCCACGCAGCCGGGCCACGCTGTCGCCGAACGGCACCCGGAACAGCCGGATGCGCTCGACCACCTCCGCGAAGGACCCCAGGATCAGCCAGGCCGCGCCGCCGAACGCCAGGGCCGGCAAGCCGCGGGCCGGGCCGCGCGCCGCGACCGTCCCCACGGCCAGCGCGGCGACCGCCGCCCACCACAGCCGCAGCAGCGCCGGCGCCAGTTGCGCGCGCTTCCACGCCATGGTCGGCGCCACGACCATTGCCGCGAACACCGGCACGCACAGCGGCAGCACCGTCGCATTGAAGAACGGCGCGCCCACGGAAATCTTGGTGCCGAGCACGAAGTCGGCGAACAGCGGGTACATGGTCCCAGTGATCACCACGGCCGCCATGCTGCACAGTAGGACGTTGTTCAGCACCAAGGCACCCTCCCGGCTCAGCGGCGCGAACAGCCCGCCCGGCGCCAGCGCCGGGGCGCGGAAGGCGAACAGCAGCAGGGAGCCGCCGATCACCAGGGCCAGCAGGCCCAGAATGAACACCCCGCGCGTGGGATCGTTGGCAAAGGCGTGCACGGAGTTGAGGATGCCCGAGCGCACCAGGAACGTGCCGGACAGGCTGAGCGAGAAGGTGCCGATGGCGAGTAGCACCGTCCAGACCTTCAGCGCCTCGCGCTTCTCCACCACGATGGCCGAGTGCAGCAGCGCGGTGCCGGTGAGCCACGGCAGCAGGGAAGCGTTCTCCACGGGGTCCCAGAACCAGAAGCCGCCCCAGCCCAAGACGTAGTAGGCCCACCAGGAGCCGAGCGCGATGCCCACCGTCAGCAGGCACCAGCTTGCCAATGTCCAGGGGCGCACCCAGCGGCCCCAGGCAGCGTCGATCCGGCCCTCCAGCAGCGCCGCCACAGCGAAGGCGAAAGGCACGGCGAAACCGACATAGCCGGAGTAAAGGATCGGCGGATGGAAGGCGAGGCCAGGGTCCTGCAAGAGCGGGTTCATGTCCCGCCCGTCGAGCGGCGGCGGCCACAGCCGGTTGAACGGGTTGCTGGCCAGCAGCGCGAACAGCAGGAACCCGGCGGAACTGCCGCCCAGCACGCCGATCACCCGCGCCCGCAACGCGGACGGCAGGCCGCGACCGAACGCCGCCACCGCGCCGCCGCACAAGGCGAGGATCAGGCCCCAGAGCAGGATCGACCCCTCGTGGTTGCCCCAGGCGCCGGTGACCTTGTAGAGCAGCGGCTTCAACGTGTGGCTGTTCTCGGCCACGTTCAGCACGGTGAAGTCGTTGGCGACGCTGCTCCACACGAGGGCGCCGAACGAGGTGGCCAGCGCCAGCAACTGCCCGACCGCCAGCGCCGGGGCGGCGGCCATCAGGCGCGCGTCGTTGCGGTGCGCGCCCCAGATCGGCAGCACGGTCTGCGCCAAGGCGAGCGCGCAGGCCAAGGCGAGCGCGAAATGGCCGAGTTCGGGGATCATGCTACCCGCCCACCTTTTGCGGCGCCAACGTGTTCCAGGTTGCGGCCGGGGGCGGCGGGCCTTGCTCGGGCCGCCATTGGCCGGTGCGCTTCAGTGCGTCCGCCACATCCTTGGGCATATAGGTCTCGTCATGCTTGGCCAGCACCTCCTGCGCACGGAAGCTGCCGTCGGGTTGCAGGGTGCCGAGCGTCACCGCGCCCTGCCCTTCGCGGAACAGGTCGGGCAGGATGCCGGAATAGGACACGTCCACCGCGGCCCGGCCGTCGGTGATGCGGAACTGCGCGGTCGGCTGGCCACGCTCCTGGCCGCGGTGTATGCTGCCCGCTTCGACCAGGCCGCCCAGGCGCAGGGTGCGGCCCGGGCCGGCCACGTGCGCCGCCAGGTCGGACGGCGCCACGAAGAACACGATGTTGTCGCTGAACGCGGCCAAGCCCAGCGCCGCCGCCGAGCCGACGCCCAGGCCGCAGGCCAGCACGATCCACAGCCGGCGCCGCTTGCGGGTCATGGTGCCATCCGGGGATCGACCGCAGCCAGGCGCCGCCGGGCGCGCCCCAGGCGTGTGCG
>CAXSEX010000005.1:23096-29099 GCA_964236415.1 uncultured Acetobacteraceae bacterium
GCCGCTTGCGGGTCATGCGGCACCCCCCGTGCTGGTACTCCGGGGGTCAATCTGCGCCAGCCGCCGCCGGGCGCGGGCCAAGCGTTGCCATGCCCCGGCCGCGAACGCCAGCGGCACCGCCAGGCCCAACCCGAAGCACGCGGCGACGTAGGGCAGGTGCGTCATGCGGCGGCTCCATGCCGCTCGGCGCCCGCCAGCAGCAGGCCGCGGATGCGGCGTTCCATGACCGCGGCGCGCAGCCGGGCCACGACAATGGCCGCGAAGGTGAAGGTGAAGCCGATTGCGCACACCAGCAGCGGCCACAGCATGGTCGTCGCCATGGTGGGCGCCCCGGTGAGGGTGATGCTCGCGGGCTGGTGCAGGGTGTTCCACCAATCGACGCTGAACTTGATGACCGGCAGGTTGACCACCCCGACCAGCGCCAGGATCGCCCCGGCGCGGTAGCCGCGGTTCGGGTCGTCGAACGCCCGCACCAGCGCGATGTGGCCGACATACAGGAAAAACAGCACTAGCACGCTGGTCAGCCTTGCGTCCCACACCCACCAGGCGCCCCACATCGGCTTGCCCCACAGGCTGCCGGTCGCCAGGCACAGCGCGGTGAACCCGGCGCCCACCGGCCCGATCTCCACCGCCGCCAGGTCCGCCAGCGGGTGCCGCCACACCAGCGACAGCAGCGAGCACAGTGCCAGGCTGACGTAGCCTGCCGAGGCCAGCCAGGCCGCAGGGACGTGCACGTACATGATCCGCACCGCGTCGCCCTGCTGCCAGTCCGCGGGGGCCACGAACAGCCCCCAGGCCAGGCCGCCCAGCGTCAGGACCAATGCCGCAGCCGACAGCCAAGGCTGCGCCCGCCCGGCCACGCGCAGGAAGCGGCCAGGGTTGGCGAAGCGGTGCAGGCTGCGCGACGGGCGCGCGGGGAATGCTGTGGCGTCCACCCGTCGAAGATAGCACGAGTCTCGGGGAGTTGAAGGCACCTGTTGATCGGTTACTGTGCAGTGCACGCACCAAAAGGGGACGCCATGCTGTTCGCCATCATCTGCACCGACCGGCCCGCAAGCCTCGACCTCCGCCTCGCGACGCGGGCGGCGCACATCGCCTACCTCACCACCTATGCCGACCGGGTGGTGCAGGGCGGCCCGCTGCTGGATGCGGACGGGCGGCCCTGCGGCAGCCTGCTGCTGGTCGATGTCGCGGACCGCGCGGCGGCGGAGGGCTTCGCCGCCGGCGACCCCTACACCCGCTCCGGCCTGTTCGAGAGCACCATCATCCGCGCCTTCCGCACCGTGTTCAAGGACGGGGGGCAGGTCGAGTAGTGTGGCCTATTGGCTGGTGAAGTCGGAGCCGGACGTGTTCGGCTGGGACCAGCAGGCGGCGCGCGGCACCGAGCCTTGGACCGGCGTGCGCAACCACGCGGCCAAGCTCAACCTCCTGGCCATGCGGCTCGGCGACCGGGCGTTCTTCTACCATTCCAACATCGGGCGGGCCGTGGTGGGGATCGTCGAGGTGGCGCGGGAATCCTACCCGGACCCCACGGCGGATGACGGCCCTTGGGTCTGCGTCGATATGCGCGCGGTCGCCCCGCTGCCGCGCCCGGTGACGCTGTCGGAGATCAAGGCGCACCCGGCGCTGGCCGACATGCCGCTGCTCCGCCTGTCCCGCTTGTCCGTCAGCCCGGTGTCCCCCGCGCATTGGCAGCACGTGATGGGCCTGGCCGGAGAAGCGGCATGACCGAGCGGACGCTGTGCCGCCTGCACGACATCCCGGACGGCGCGTCGCGCGGCTTCGGCCCGGCGCGTGGCGGCTTCACCGGGCTGTTCGCCGTGCGGCGCGGGGAGGCGGTGTTCGTTTACGTCAACGCCTGCCCGCATGTCGGCGCGGCGCTCGACCGGGCGCCCGACCGGTTCCTGACCACGGATGGCGGGCGCATCGCCTGCGGGGCGCACGGCGCGCAGTTCGACATCGAGGGCGGGGCCTGCGTGCAAGGCCCCTGCGTCGGCGACCGGCTGGAAGCGGTGCCGGTGCGGATTGTCGGCGGGGCGGTGCTGGTGCCGGCCGACGCCGGGCTGTAGATTTGGGCGCAACAGCAATCAACGCCGAGGGAACGCAGCGTGTCCGACCACACCTACCCCGTCCTGCCCGAGATCGCGGCCCATGCCCACGTGACGGCCGGGCAGCACCGCGCCATGACGCAGGCCGCCGCCGCCGACCCCGAGGCGTTCTGGTCCGAGCAGGCGCGGCGCATCGCCTGGATGCGTGCGCCCACCCGCGCGAAGAACACGAGCTTCGAGGGCGAGGTCAGCATCCGCTGGTATGAGGACGGCACGCTGAACGCATCCGTTGCCTGCCTTGACCGGCACCTCGCGGAGCGTCCGGACCAGGTGGCGATCATCTGGGAAGGCGACGACCCGAACCAGCAGCGCCGGGTCACGTACCGCGAGCTGCACGAGGAGGTTTGCCGCCTGGCCAACGCGCTGCGAACGCTTGGCGTGAGGCGCGGGGACCGGGTGACGATCTACCTGCCGATGGTGGTGGAGGCGGCGGTGGCGATGCTGGCCTGCGCCCGGCTCGGCGCGATCCATGCCGTGGTGTTCGGCGGCTTCTCCCCGGACAGCCTGGCGAACCGCATCAAGGACTGCGGCAGCACCCTCTTGATCACCGCGGACGAGGGGCGCCGGGGCGGGCGCAAGGTCGCGCTCAAGGCCAATGCGGACGAGGCGCTGAAGCAGTGCCCGACGGTGCAGCATGTGGTGGTCGTGCAGGTGACGGGCGGCAGCGTGCCGATGCAGGAAGGACGCGACCACGACTACGCGCCGCTGCTCGCCGCAGCCCACCCCGACTGCCCGCCGGAGGAGATGGGGGCGGAGGACCCGCTGTTCATCCTGTACACCTCCGGCAGCACCGGGTTGCCGAAAGGGGTGCTGCACACCACGGGCGGCTACATGGTCTGGGCGGCGATGACGCACCAGCTGGTGTTCGACTACCAGCCGGGCGAGGTGTACTGGTGCACCGCCGACGTGGGCTGGGTTACGGGGCACACCTACATCGTGTACGGCCCGCTCGCCAACGGCGCCACCACGCTGATGTTCGAGGGCATCCCCAACTACCCCACAAGCTCGCGCTTCTGGCAGGTGGTGGACAAGCACCAGGTCAACATCTTCTACACCGCGCCGACCGCCATCCGCGCGCTGATGCGGGAGGGCGAGGGTCCCGTGCAGTCCACGTCCCGCACGTCGCTCCGCGTGCTCGGCAGCGTCGGGGAGCCGATCAACCCGGAAGCGTGGCTGTGGTACTACCGGGTCGTCGGCAACGGGCGGTGCCCCATCGTGGACACCTGGTGGCAGACGGAAACGGGCGGCATCCTGATCTCCCCCCTGCCCGGCGCCGTGCCGGCCAAGCCCGGCTCCGCCACCCTGCCGCTCCCCGGCATCCGCCCGGTGCTGGTCGATGCCGAGGGCAAGGCGCTGGAGGGCGCCGTCGAGGGCAACCTATGCATCGCCGACAGCTGGCCCGGGCAGATGCGGACGCTGTACGGCGACCATGCCCGCTTCGTGCAGACGTATTTTACCACGTTCAAGGGCCTGTACTTCACCGGCGACGGGGCGCGGCGGGACGAGGACGGGTACTTCTGGATCACCGGCCGGGTCGATGACGTGATCAACGTGAGCGGGCACCGCATGGGCACCGCCGAGGTCGAAAGCGCCCTGGTCGCCCATCCCAAGGTGGCGGAGGCCGCCGTGGTCGGCTTCCCGCACGACATCAAGGGCCAGGGCATCTACGCCTACGTGACGCTGGTGGATGGCGAGGAGCCGACGGACGCGCTGAAGCGCGAGCTGGTCGCCTGGGTGCGGCGCGAGATCGGCCCCGTCGCGGCGCCGGACGCGATCCAGTGGGCGCCGGGCCTGCCGAAAACCCGGTCGGGCAAGATCATGCGCCGCATCCTGCGCAAGATCGCTGCCAACGAAACGGACGGGTTGGGCGACACCAGCACCCTGGCCGACCCGGGCGTAGTCAACGACCTGGTAAGCAACCGGGCGGGCTGAGCGCCGGGGCGCTGCGTCTTATCCCCGCGGCAGTTCCTGCTCCACCAAGCCCGCCCAGAAGCTGGCGCCGAGGGGCAGGATGCCGTCGTTGAAATCGTAGCGCGCGTTGTGCAGCGGGGTCCCGCCTTTGTCCCCGTCACGCTGGCCAATACGCACGAAGCAGCCCGGCACCGCCTGCGCCATGTAGGAGAAATCCTCGCCGCCCATGGTCGGCGGCGCTTCGGTGATGACCTTGCCCGCGCCCAATAGCCGTTCCGCCGCCTGCACGGCGCGGGCCGTGGGTTCGGGCGCGTTCACCACGGACGGGTAGCCCCGCTCGTATTCCAGTGCCGCCGTCGCGCCGTAGGTCGCGGCGACCGCCTCCGCCGTCTCGCCCATGATGCGCTGCATCTCGTCCCGCACGTCGGCGTCCAGCGTGCGGACCGTGCCGTTCAGCACGGCGCCGTCCGGGATCACGTTGCCGGCGCTGCCGGCGTGGAACTGGGTGATGCTCAGCACCGCGCTCCGCAGCGGGTCGATGCGCCGGGACACGGCGCTTTGCAGGGCCAGCACCACGTGGCTGCCGACCACCACCGGGTCGATGCTGAGATGCGGCCGGGCCGCGTGGCCGCCGCGCCCGGCGATCCTGATCCAGAAGCTGTCGGCCGCGGCGCAGACCTGGCCCGGCACCGCCTGCATCGTGCCGGCCGGCAGCGACGGGTCGTTGTGCGCGCCGAACACCATGTCGCAGGGGAAGCGCCGGAACAGCCCTTCCTCCACCATCACGCGCCCACCGCCGCCGCCTTCCTCCGCAGGCTGGAAGATGAAGTGCACGGTGCCGTCGAAGTTGCGCGTTTCCGCCAGGTAGCGCGCCGCGCCCAGCAGCATGGTCGTGTGCCCGTCATGCCCGCAGGCGTGCATCCGGCCCGGCGCCGTGGAGCGGTGCGCGAACTCGTTCTCCTCCGTCATCGGCAGGCAATCCATGTCCGCCCGCAGGCCGATGGCCCGCCCGGACGTGCCCTGGCGCAGCGTGCCGACCAGCCCGGTGCCGGCGATGCCGCGGGTGACCTCGATCCCCCATCCCGCCAGCTTGGCCGCGACGGCGTCGCTGGTGCGGTGCTCCTCGAATCCCAGTTCCGGGTGGGCGTGCAGGTCCTGCCGCCAGGCGGTCAGCTCGGGCTGGAGGGCGGCGATGCGGTTGTGGACGGGCATGGCGCGTCTCCGTGTCGTCTAAAGCGCGCCGCCGCGGCGCCCAGCCGCCGCGCCGAGGCGCAGCCGAAGCGCCTGCAGCTTGATGAACCCCTGCGCGTCGGTCTGGTCATAGGCGCCCTGGTCGTCCTCGAAGGTGACGACGGCCATGGAATACAGGCTGTTCGGGCTTTCCCGCCCGATGACGCTCACGTTGCCCTTGTAGAGCTTCAACCGCACCCGGCCGGTCACGCTGCGCTGGCTTTCGTCGACGGCCGCTTGCAGCATCCGCCGCTCCGGGCTGAACCAGAAGCCGTTGTAGATCAGCTCGGCGTAGCGCGGCATCAGGTTGTCCTTGAGGTGCGCAGCCTCCCGGTCGAGGGTGATGCTCTCGATGCCGCGGTGCGCGACCAATAGGATGGAGCCGCCGGGGGTTTCATACACCCCGCGGGACTTCATGCCGACGAAGCGGTTTTCCACCATGTCCAGGCGGCCGATGCCGTTGGCCCGGCCCAACTCGTTCAGCCGGGCGAGCAGCGCCGCGGGCGACAAGGGGGCGCCGTCGATGGCGGTGGGGTCGCCGTGCTCGAAGTCGATGCTGATCACCGTGGCCTGGTCCGGCGCGTCCTCCGGACGGACCGTGCGTTGGTACACCGCTTCGGGCGCCTCCTCCGCCGGGTCTTCCAGCACCTTGCCCTCGGAGGACGAGTGCAGCAGGTTCGCGTCCACGCTGAACGGGCTCTCGCCGCGCTTATCTTTTGACACGGGGATCTGGTGCTGTTCGGCGAACGCGATA
>CAXSEX010000006.1:0-2686 GCA_964236415.1 uncultured Acetobacteraceae bacterium
GGCTGCATGTGCTGCCGGGGCTGATCGACCCGCATGTGCATCTGCGCGACCCCGGCGACCCGGCCATCGAGACCGTTGCGACCGGGACCAAGGCCGCGGTGCTGGGCGGCCTGGCGGCGGTGTTCGACATGCCGAACACGTCGCCCTCCATTACCGGGGCGGACCGGCTGGCCTGGAAGCAGGAGTACGTGGAGCAGCATGCCTGGTGCGACATGGGGCTTTACGTCGGGGCGGCGAAGTCGAACATCCCCGAACTGGCCGGGTTGGAGCTTGGGCGCGGCGTGTGCGGCGTGAAGGTGTTCGCCGGCAGCTCGACCGGCGACCTCTTGGTGGACGACGACGCCTCGCTTGAGGCGGTGATGCGCAGCGGACGGCGCCGGGTGTCCTACCACAGCGAGGACGAGGCCCGTTTGCAGGCCCGCCGCGGGCTGTTCAAGTCCGGCGACCCCTATGCCCGGCACATGGAATGGCGGGACGAGGAGTGCGCCTTCCTCGGCACCCGGCGCTTGATGGCGCTGGCGCGCACGACCGGGCGGCCGGCGCACATCCTGCACGTGTCCACGGCGGAGGAACTCGAATATCTCGGCGACTACCGCGACGTGGCGACGGTGGAGCTGCTGGTGAACCACCTGACGCAGGTGGCGCCCGAGGTGTACGAGCAGCTTGGCGGCTTGGGCGTGATGAACCCGCCGATCCGCGGGCGCCGCCATCACGAGGCCGCATGGGCGGCGGTGCGGGACGGCACGGCGGACACGGTTGGCTCCGACCACGCGCCGCATGCCCTGGCGGCGAAGCGGCGGCCCTGGCCGGAGTGCCCGGCCGGGCTGACCGGGGTGCAGACGCTGGTGCCGGTCATGCTGGACCACGTGGCCGCGGGCCGGCTGTCGCTGGCGCGCATGGTGGACCTGATGTGCGCCGGCCCGGCCCGGGTGTACGGCGCAGTGGGCAAGGGGCGGCTGGCGGTCGGCTACGACGCGGATTTCACCCTGGTCGATCTGAAGCGCCAGCGGACCATCGAGGACAGTTGGATCGTCTCGCCCTGCGGCTGGACGCCGTTCCACGGCATGAAGGTGACGGGCTGGCCGATGGCGACCGTGGTGCGCGGCCAGGTGGTGATGCAGGACGACGAGGCGCTGGGCAGCCCCGTCGGCCGGCTCGTGCGGTTCCGCGGCTAGGAATTACTTCAGGGTCAAGGTGACGCCGTCCGCCGAGCCTTGCAGGCGTGCGCCGCGGGTCGTCTGGTCCACCCGGATTTGGACGCCCTTGTCGTTGCGCAGCACCTGGCCGCCGATGCCGTTCACCAGCGTCGCCTCACCGGTGGCCGCCACGTAGGTGCCGCTGAAATCCTGCAGCCGCTTCAGGTTGTAAACCCGGCCGCGCCCGGTGACGCGCGAGTAGCCCACGTCGGCGACAGTGACGCCGCTGACTGAGAAATGGTGGCTCCGGCCGCCGTAGCGCAGCACGCCGTCGCCCCAGGTGTAGCCCACGCCCGCCGCCGCGCCCTGCGCGGACATGAAGATGGTGCCCGACACCGGGCCGGACACGCCGGGGTCACGGCGCTGCGCCATGGCGGGCGTGACGGCCAGAGCCGCGGCGGCGACGATGGCGAAAGACAAACGACGGGTGGGATTCATGACCTGCTCCAACAGAACTGCAGCGCGCCAACGTCAACAATTAATGATCGTTGCGCACCTTGGCTCCTTACCTTCGTGCGACCACCGAGGACAGGGTTGCAGCGGCTAAAAGCCGGCGGTGAGCGATTTTGGCCAGCGGGCGTGGCGATATTGCTGCTGCGCCGCCGTGGGCGCCGGGCCGTCCGCCACGGGCTGCTGCGGCGTGGGCAGGGCTTCCGGGTTGATCCAGCAGTCCACGACGCCCAGGCTGCGGGTGCAGAACGGGCCGGGAGCGGGCGGCGGCTCGATGGGCGCGCAGTAGGTCAGCCCGCGGTCCAGCCGCACGATCGAGCAGTCCCGCCCGCTGATGGCGGACACGCCGATGTCGGCGATGCCGCGCCCGAACACCACGACGGAGGCGATGTCGGCCGCGGCCAGCGCGCCGGTCGGCTCCACCCAATGGGCGCAGCCCGGGACGGTGAGCAGCAGGGCAAGGATGGTGGCGCGCATGGGGTGCATCTCACCATGCCGGGATGAACAAAGGGTTACGCCCGGTTTGCTCCGCCGCGCCGCCGTCGCTATGGTCCGCCCGAATCAAGGCGGGCGCGCACCAAGCGCAACCATCGCAAGAACCACAAGGGGCCGGGCGTGGCTGACATCTTCGACGAGGTGAACGAGGACCTGCGGGCCGAACGGGCCAGGCGGTTCGCGCGACGCTACGGCTGGCTCGCGGCGGTGGCCGCGGTGGCGCTGATAGCGGGCGTCGGCGGGTGGCAGGCCTGGCGCCGGCACGGGGCGCAGCAGGCGAACGAGGTGGCAAGCGCCTTTCTGGGCGCCATGCGGGACGCGGGCGGCCCCGCGGTGGCGGAGGGCCAGGCCACGCCGGGCCGCACGGCCGCGATGGCCGAGTTCGACCGCCTGGCGGCCACGGCGCCCGAGGGCTACCGCAGCCTCGCCCAACTGCGCAGCGCGGCGCTGCATGCCAGCACCGGCGACCTGCCCGGGGCGCTGGCGATGTGGGACAAGCTGGCGGCCGACACCGCGGCGGACCCGATGCTGCGCGGCCTGGCCGA
>CAXSEX010000006.1:2701-7079 GCA_964236415.1 uncultured Acetobacteraceae bacterium
CTGTGGGTGCAGCATCAGGTGGACGCCGGCGACCCGGCGGCGGTGGAGGGCCGGCTGCAGCCGCTCGTCGCCCCTGGCAACCCGTGGCGGCCCTTGGCCTTGGAAAGCCAGGCGCTGCTCGCGCTGCGCACCGGACGCGCGGACGCGGCGCGGGACACGCTGCGCCGGCTCGCCGCCGACGCCGCCGCGCCGGACGGCGTGCGCGGCCGGGCGAACGGCCTGCTGGCCCGGCTGAACGAGACGGCGCCCACGCCCGGTTCGGACCCCACTGCGCTTCCCGCAGCTTCGCCGGCGCCGCGGGGATGAAACGCCGCGCCGTGCTGCTGCTGCCGCTCGCCGCGGCGGCGTGCAACACCCTCGACAGCCTTCTCAGCGACACCAAGGAGCCGCTTCCGGGCAAGCGGGAAGTGATCGGCGCGACCCGGCGCGGCCTGGAGGCCGACCCGGCGGACCAGCGGCCCGTGACCGTGCCGCCGCCGGCCGCCACGCCGGATTGGCCGCAGCCGGGCGGGACCGTCACCCATGCCGTGGGCCACGTGCAGGTCGAGGGCCTGGCGCCGAACTGGCGGGCCAGCATCGGGGCGGGCGGGGGCTACCGCGCCAAGATCACCGCGCAGCCCATCGTCGCGGGCGACCGGGTGTTCACCATGGACAGCGACGCGGTGGCGTCGGCGTTCGACCTCGCGACCGGCCGCCGCATCTGGCGGACCGAGACGCAGGACGACAAGGACCGCAGCACCAACGTGGGCGGCGGGATCGCGACGGTGGAGGGCGTCGTTTATGTCAGCACCGGCCGGGCGGACGCGCTGGCGCTCGATGCCGGCACGGGGGCGATCCGCTGGCGCAAGCCGCTCGGCTCGCCCGCGCGCTCCGCGCCCACGGTGGCGGACGGGCGGCTGTACGTGACGACGATTGACGACAAGCTGATCGCCCTCGGCGCCGAGACGGGCGACCGGGTTTGGGCCTACCAGGCCGCCGCCAGCGCCACCACCGTGCTGGGCCAGGCGGCGCCGGCCATCAGCGAGGGCTTGGTGGTGACGGGGTTCGGGTCGGGCGACCTCGCGGCGGTGCGGGCCGAGAGCGGCGCCCTGGCCTGGAGCGACAGCCTGGCCTCCTCGCGCGGGCGCAACAGCCTGGTGGACCTGTCGGCGATCAGCGGGCTGCCGGTGATCGACCGGGGCCGGGTTTACGCGGTGGGCGTGGGCGGGCTGCTGGTGTCGCTCGACCTGCGCTCCGGCCGGCGGCTGTGGGAGCGCGAGGTGGGCGGCAGCGAGACGCCGTGGCTCGCAGGCGACTGGCTGTTCGTGCAGACCCTCGACCAATCGCTTGCGGCCATTGGGCGGGACGACGGGCGAGTGCGCTGGGTGGCCGACCTGCCGCGCTACGACAACCCGGAGAAGCGGCGTGACCGGCTGTTCTGGACCGGCCCCGTGCTGGCAGGCGGGCGCCTGGTGCTGGCCGGCAGCAACGAGACCGCGCTCTCGGTCGATCCCGCGGACGGCCGCATCCTGGGGCGGCAGCAGTTGCGCGGGCCGGCGGCCGTGGCCCCCATCGCCGCGGCGGGCACGCTGTTCATCGTGACCGACGACGGCACCTTGCAGGCGTTCCGATGAGCGGCGTCCCGTCCGCTGGGCTTCCCGTCGTCGTCATCGCCGGGCGGCCCAACGTCGGCAAGAGCACGCTGTTCAACAAGCTGGCCGGCCGGCGCTTCGCCATCGTGTCGGACACGCCCGGCGTGACGCGCGACCGCAAGGAGGCGGAGGCCCTGCTGCGCGGCAAGCGCGTGCGCCTGATCGACACCGCCGGGCTGGAGGAGTCGGCGCCCGACACGCTGCCGGGCCGCATGCGCGCCTCGTCGGAGGCGGCGGTGGCCCTGGCCGACCTGATCGTGTTCGTGGTGGACGCCCGCGCCGGCGTCACCCCGGCGGACAGCCACTTCGCCGCCTGGCTGCGCCGGCAGGGCCGCCCGGTGCTGCTGGTCGCCAACAAGGCGGAGGGCCGGGCCGGCGCGTCGGCGGCGCTGGACGCCTACAGCCTGGGCCTGGGCGAGCCGCTGGCGATGTCGGCGGAGCATGGGGAGGGGCTGTCCGAGCTGATGTCGGAGATCGCCGACCGGCTGCCGGCACAGGGCGGGGCGGAGGACGAGGCCGCGCGGCCGTTGAAGCTCGCCATCATCGGCCGGCCCAACGCCGGCAAGTCCACCCTGCTGAACCGACTCTTGGGCGAGGAGCGGATGATCACCGGGCCGGAACCCGGCCTGACGCGCGACGCGGTGGCCGTGCCGCTCAGCGACGCGCACGGCCCCATCGAGCTGGTCGACACCGCCGGGCTGCGCCGCAAGGCGCGGGTGGAGCTGCCGCTGGAGAAAATGTCGGTCAGCGCCAGCATCGAGGCGCTGAAGATGGCGGAGGTCGTGGTGCTCTGCGTCGATGCCACGGAGGGGCTGCACGAGCAGGACTTGCAGATCGCCCGGCTGATCGAACGGGAAGGCCGGGCCTGCGTGCTGGCGCTGAACAAGTGGGACGCGGTGGCCGACCGCACCGCCACGCGCCGCGCGATCAGCGACCGGCTGGAAACCAGCATGGCGCAGATGAAGGGCATCCCCGTGGTGAACGTGTCCGCGCTGACCGGCGTGGGCGTGGACCGGCTGCTGCCGGCGGTGCGGGCGGTGCACGACACCTGGAACAGCCGGGTGGCGACGGGAGCGCTGAACCGCTGGTTCGAGGAGGCGCTGGAGCGCCACACGCCGCCGCTGGTGGACGGGCGGCGGCTGAAGCTGCGCTACATCACCCAGGCCAAGGCCCGCCCGCCGACCTTCATCGCGTTCGGCACGCGGGCGGAGCAGATGCCGGAGGACTACCAGCGCTACATGGTGAACAGCCTGCGCGAGAAGTTCGACCTGCCCGGCGTGCCGATCCGCCTGCTGCTGCGCGGGACCAAGAACCCCTACGCGGACGATTGACGGCACCTGTCCCGTGGCCTGATCGAAGCGGCCCTGCGCCGCGCCGCCGCCAGAGCCTGCGCCCAGCCGCGTGCGGCGCGGCCGAAGATCAGGCCCTCATACGCGGCGAACGCCGCCGCCTTGGACGCCTCGGACCGGGTGGGATACGCCACCACGGTGCCGGAGATCGCCCAGGGCGACGCCTTGCCGCGCATCGCCAGGCTCCAGGGCAGCAGCAGCTCCCCCGCGCCGGCGCCCACGGCCGTGACGCCCAACAGCTGGCCGCGCGCCCGGATCACCTTGAGGAAGCCGGCGGTCTCGCCGTCCGCCACGGCGCGGTCGTTGTCGGCGAAGGCAACCCGGTCCACGCGGACCCGGCCATGCCGCTCCCGCGCCGCGCCCTCGGTCAGGCCGAGCTGCGCCAGCTCGGGATCGGTGAACGTCACGGCGGGCAGGACGGCGTCGGCCGCGGCGGGCAGGCCGAGGGCGATGTTCATCACCGCGACCGTGCCCTCGTATCCCGCGGCGTGGGTGAGCCGCGGCCCGGCCCGGCAGTCGCCGATGGCGAAAACCGCCGGGTTGGAGGTGCGCCGCCGCCGGTCCACGGCGATGCCGTCCGCGCCCGCCGCGACCCCCGCCGCGTCCAGGCCCAGCCCGCCCAGGGACGGCCTGCGCCCCACGGCCAGCAGCAGGTGGCTGCCCGTGACCGCCCTGCCTGACGACGCCCTGCCTGACGACGCCCTGCCTGACGACGCCCCCGCCGGCGACGCCCCGGCTGGCGACATCTCGACCCGCACGCCCTCCGGCACGGCGGAAACCCGGGTGGCGCGCGTGCCGGCGCGGACCTTCACGCCCTCCGCCGCAAGCTGCCGCAGCACAACCGCGGCGGCCTCCGCGTCGTCGCGCGCCAGGGCCTGGCCCGCCTCGATCACCGTCACCGCGGCGCCCAGGCGGCGGAACGCCTGCGCCATCTCCAGCCCCACGGACCCGGCGCCGAGGATGACCAGGTGCCGCGGCAGCACGGCCAAGTCGAACAGCGTCTCGTTGGTCAGGAACGGCACGCCGTCCAGGCCCTCGATGTCCGGCACGGCCGGGCGGGAGCCGGCGGCGATCACGACGCGGGGCGCCCGGAGCGTCCGGCCCCCGACTTCCACCTCCCGGCGCCCGGTGAAGCGGGCCTCGCCATGGATGACCTCCACTCCCCAGGCCCGGAGCCGTTCGGGGGAGTCGTGCGGGGCGATGGCGGCGATGGCGCCCTGCACATGGGCGCGCACGCCCGCGTAATCGACGGAAACGCCGGCCCCCGTCACGCCCATCGCGCCGCCGGCCCGCAGCAGGTGCGCGCGCCGGGCCGCCGCGAGCAGGGCTTTGGACGGCACGCAGCCGGAGTTCAGGCATTCCCCGCCCATCCGGCCGCGCTCGATCAACGCCACGCGC
>CAXSEX010000006.1:7089-20054 GCA_964236415.1 uncultured Acetobacteraceae bacterium
AAGGCGGGGCGAAGACGTGCGGCGACCAAAAAGGACACGCCGATGACGATCAGGTCATGCGTCCACGGCCCCCGCGTCCACGGCCCCTTTGTCCACGGCATCGTGCTCTCCTTGCCAAACCGATCCCATTGGCGTGCGGCGTCCCCCTCCCATATACGCGCGGTGCCGCTGCGCCAAAGTTTCCGCCGGCGCAGGGGGGACTCCCAATATGCGTATCCTCGTCACCGGCGCTGGCGGCCTGATCGGCCGCGAGCTTGTGGGCGTCCTATCCGGTCGCGGCCACGGCGTCATCGCCTTGCAGCACCGCAGCACCGCGCTGTGCCGCAACGACGGCCGCCCCATCCCGTCCGCGCCCTGGGCCGGCCACGCGCCCCGGCCCGGCGCCGTCCTGACCCTCCCGGGCGACGTGCGCCGGCCCGGGCTGGGGCTGGACGCCGCGGCGGGGGCGGCGCTGACGGGCAAACTGGACCTGCTCATCCACTGCGCCGCACTCACCAGCTTCAACCTTGACGCCTCGGCCTACCGGGCGGTGAACGTCGAGGGGGTCGCCAACCTCCTTGCCCTGACCGATGGCCCGCAAACGCCGCTGCTGCACGTCAGCACCGCCTATGTCTGCGGCCTGCGCGACGGGCTGATCCGCGAGGACGAGATGGACGCCGGCCAAGCCTTCGCCAACGGCTACGAGGCGAGCAAGGCGGAAGGGGAGCGCCTGGTCGCCGCCGCCCGCGGCCGAGGCCGTGCGGTCGCCGTCGCGCGCCCGTCGGTCGTCGTCGGCGCGTTTGGGGACGGCGCCATCGGCGAGTTCGGCAGCTTCTACGGGCTGCTCCGGCTGGCGGCGGAGGGCCGCGTCCCCGTCCTGCCGGCCCGGCCCGGCGCCAGCCTGGACCTCGTGCCCATCGACCATGTGGTGGCCGGGCTGACCGACATCGCGGAGCGGATGGCGGAAGCGGCGGGGCGGACCTTCCACCTCGTGTCGGGGGCGCCGGTCCCGGTGGCCGGGCTGACGGCGCTGGCGGACGCCTACCCGCAGCTCCACGCCCCGCGCTTCGTTTCGCCCGAGGCGTTCGACCCCGGTGCGCTCACGCCCTTGCAGCGGCAGGTGCACGCGCAGGCGACGGGCCTGCTTGCGGGCTACCTGCAACGCGACCCGCGCTTCGACGACGCCAACCTGCGGGCCTTGAGCGGGCGCGCCTGCCCGCCGACCGACGGCCATTTCCTGCGCAGGCTGATCGACCACTGCCTGACCGCCGGCTACATCCGCCCGCGCAGGCTCGGCGCCGCGGCCTGACACGGGCGGCGCCGTTGATCGACCCGGGTGCGGCTGCTGATGGGTTGCACCCATCCTACGCGACCCATGCCGTAGGATGGGTGCCCATCGGCTGCGTGCAAGCACGCTCCGCAGGATGATGCCTAGCGCACGTCCGGATAGCGTTCGTGCAGCCGCTCCCGGCGGCCGAGGCCCCAGCGGACGCCCACGCTGAGGTAGATCCAGTTCGCCCGCAGCGCTCCCCAGGCGGCGACCCGGCGGTCGGAGGTGATCACCACGCGGTTGACCAGCCGGACGCGGCCCAGGCGGCATAGGCGGACGCACAGGTCGGCGTCCTCCATCACGCGCAGCGCCGGGTCGCAGCCGCCCACGGAAAGGAAGTCGGCCCGGCGGAAGAACATGGCGTGGTCGCCGAACAGCAACCGCCCCCCGCGCATGAACAGATGCGGGCGGAACAGCAGCGGCGCGTACCAGGTCTTGGCCCAGTTGTGCAGGCTGGTGCCCCAGCGCACCCCGTCTGGCCCGCTGATCAGCGGGGTGAAGCCGGCCAGCGCGGTCCGCGGGTCCGCCAGCACGCGGCGCATGACCGCCACGGCGTCGTCGGGCAGCAGGGTGTCGGCGTGCAGGATGCACACGACCGGCGACGCGACGGCGGCGACGCCGCGGTTGACCTGCGCCGCCCGGCCCCGGGCGCCGTCCCGGATCACGCGCAGCCCGGCCGCCTCCGCGATGGCGACCGAGGCGTCGGTGCTGCCGCCGTCCACCGCCAGGATCTCCGCCGGCGCAGGATGGAGCGTTTGCAGGCAGCGCAGCAGGCGGGGCAAGGCCGCCGCCTCGTTCAGCATGGGGATGACGACCGCGACGGGACTCATCGGCGCAGGATGCGCGCGCCCACCGGCCGCCGCCAGCCTTGCGGCCCCGGCCGCGCCGCCGCATCTGCCCACCCATGGCACGCCCCCTCCTCCCCGTCCTCGCCCTTGGCGCCGCCGCCGTCATCCTCGTGGCCGAGCGCCGCGCCCCGCTGCGGCCCCGCACGCAAAGGGAGCCGGCGCGCATCGCCCGCAACCTGGTCCTCGGCGCGCTCAGCATGGCGGTGGTTGCTGTGGCGGAAAGCCCGGCCGTGCGCCCGCTGGCGCAACGGGCCGCGGCGCGGCGGCGCGGGCTGGCCCAGCGCCTGCCGGGGCCGGCCTGGCTGCGGGACGCGGCGGCGTTCCTGTGGATGGACTACACGATCTACCTTTGGCACGTCCTGACGCACAAGGTCCCGGCGCTGTGGCGGCTGCACCTGGTGCATCACGTCGATCTCGACATGGACGCCACGACGGCGCTGCGGTTCCATGCGGCCGACATGCTGGCCTCGGTGCCCTGGCGGGCGGCGCAGGTGGCGCTGGGCGGGGTGTCGCCGCGGGCGCTGCGGGCTTGGCAGGCGTTCTTCTTCGCGTCCGTGCTGTTCCACCATTCCAACTGGCGCCTGCCGCCGGGCTGGGACCGCCGGCTGGCCCGGGTGCTGACCACGCCGGGGATGCACGGCACCCATCACTCAACCCTGCGGGGCGAGACGGACTCGAACTGGTCGAGCGGGCTGAGCCTGTGGGACCGCCTGCACCGCACGTTCCGCCACGGCGGGGACGCGGGCCGGGCGCAGGTCGGCGTGCCCGCCTTCCGCGACCCCGGCGAGATCCGGCTGCGTCCGTCCCTCCTGATGCCCTTCCTGCCGCAGCGCGACGCTTGGCGCCCGCAGCGGAGGCTCTGACCCACGCTGCCGCCGGCCAGCATGGGTGCGGGGCCGCCAGAAAAGGCGATGGACAGGGTGCGATTGTGCGTTGATAATAGCAAATGGCTGCCCGGCGACTTCAAGAATATATTCATTACGATTTGGGAACGTTGAAGAAGCCGGTCGTTTTCATTGGCTGCCGACCGCCGCAGGGTGAGCGCGCGCGGTCCGCAGGAGGCCTTGTTTCCCCCATGGCATGTCATGGCAGCTAAGCCCGGCCAGCCCGGCAGCGCCGCGAGCGAAACCCCCCTTGGTTCTGGGAACGGCACGGCCTCGACCGCCGCGCCAGAGGCCGGGAGCCGCCTGGTGGTGGGCATCGGCGCCTCGGCCGGCGGCCTGGACGCCTACAAGGCGTTCTTCTCGGCCATGCCGGCCGACACCGGCATGACCTTCGTGCTGGTCCAGCACCTTGATCCCAAGCACGAAAGCTCCCTGGCCACCATCGTCGGCGGCTACACGGGCATGTCGGTGCGCCTCGCCGAGGACGGCGCGGTCCTCGGCCCGAACCAGGTCCACGTCATCCCGCCGGACGCCATCCTGACGGTCGGCGGCGGCCGCCTCCGGGTTTCCCGCCCGGCGCCGACCGCCGCCCGGCGCACCGCGATCAACACCTTCCTCACCTCGCTGGCGCAGGACCAGGGCGAGGACGCGGTCGGCATCATCCTGTCCGGGTTCGGCAGCGACGGCGCCCTGGGCGTCGCGGAAATCAAGGAGGCCGGCGGCCTGACCCTCAGCCAGGCCGAGTTCGACCACCACGCCAAGAGCGGCATGCCGCAGAGCGCCGCGTCCGGCGGCTTCGTGGACCACGTGCTCGCGGTCGAGGACATGCCCGCCACCCTGCTGGACTACCAGCGCCACCGGAAGGTGAGCGACGGGGCCAAAAGCTCCGACGGCGTCCGCGTGGACCTGGCGAGCCATCTGATGACGATCTGCGCGGTGCTGCACGGTCGGCTCGGCCGCGACTTCAGCCAGTACAAGCCCGGCACGCTGGTGCGCCGCATCCAGCGCCGGATGCACGTGCTCGGGACCGACGAGGTGCCCGCCTACGTCGAGCAGCTGCGCACGCTGCCGAACGAGGCGGAGCTGCTGTTCCGCGAGCTCCTGATCGGCGTCACGCGGTTCTTCCGCGACCCGGAAGCCTTTGCGGCGCTCGAAGCGCAGGTCCTGCCGGGGCTGCTGACGGACGCGCGCAGCCCCGACCCGCTCCGGGTCTGGATTGCCGGGTGCGCCACGGGCGAGGAGGCCTACTCGGTGGCGATCCTGCTCCGGGAGGGCCTGGCCCGGTCCGGCATCCTTCGGCCGGTGCAGATCTTCGCGACCGACGTGGACGACCGCGCCATCGAGGCCGCGCGGGCCGGGCTTTACCTCGGCACGGCCGTCGCGGACCTGTCCGCCGAGCGCCTGGAGCGCCACTTCGTCAAGGAGAACGGCAGCTACCGCGTGGCCAAGGAGCTGCGTGAGACGTGCCTGTTCTCGGTGCACGACCTCGTCCGCGACCCGCCGTTCTCGCGCCTTGACCTGGTCTCCTGCCGCAACCTGATGATCTACTTCGAGCCGCGGCTGCAGCAGCGGGTCGTTTCGACCTTCCACTACGCCCTGCGGCCGGGCGGGCACCTGTTCCTCGGCTCGTCGGAGGGCGTCACCAACCAGGCCCAGCTGTTCGCGCCGCTCGACAAGCAGCACCGGATTTTCGCCCGGCGGGACACGGCGGCGAGCCTGCCCGCCGTTTCGCTGTCCCGCGCGCCCGAACGCCCGGCGCCGGCGGCACGGGCCGCCGTCCCCCGCCGCGAGCGACGTCGACCGGCGGGCGGCCCGCGCCGTCGCCCGCTACGCGCCCGCCTTCCTGGTGGTGAACCAGGAGCAGGACGTGCTGCGCTTCTCCGGCCAGACCGCGAAGTACCTGGAGCCGGCATCAGGGGTCGCGAGCCTCAACCTGTTCGCCCTGCTGCACGCGGACCTGCGGCACGCGGTGCGCGCCGCGCTCCGGCAGGCCGCCGAGACGGGGGCGCGCGTCCTGCACGATGCCCTCAGCGTGGAGGCGGGCGACCATTACGAGGCCGTCAACGTGATCGTCGAGCCGCTCCCCGGCCCGGAAGACGAGGGCTTGTTCCTCGTCGCGTTCCAGGACGCCGGGCCATTCCCAAGGAGCACGGCAGCCCCCGGCGGGTCGGGCCAGGCCGGCGGTGCCGCCTTCCAAGCCCTGAACGAGGACCTGCTGGCGACCCGGGAGCGGCTGCGCAGCCTGACGGAGGAGATGGAGGGCGCCACCGAGGAGCTGCGCTCCTCCAACGAGGAGTACCTGTCCGTCAACGAGGAGCTGCAATCGGCGAACGAGGAGCTGGAAACCTCGAAGGAGGAGCTGCAGTCGCTGAACGAGGAGCTGCAAACCATCAACGCCGAGCTGAACGTCAGGAACGACAGCCTGGTGCGCTCCAACAGCGACCTCGCCAACCTGTTCGACAGCACCTCGATCGCGACCCTGTTCCTGGACGGCGACCTGCGCATCCGGCGCTTCACCCCGCGCATGCTGGACATCTTCAAGGTGCGCGAAGGGGACGAGGGGCGGCCGATCAGCGACATCGTCAGCCGCCTGACCCGCGACGGGCTGGGCCAGGACGTGCAGCAGGTCCTGCGCACGCTGGCCCCCATCGAGCGCGAGGTGACGGTGGCCGAGGGCGGCGCGAGCTACCTGATGCGGGTCCGCCCGTACCGGGACCTGAACAACGTCGTCGATGGCGCCATCGTCGCCTTCGTGGACATCTCCGAGCGCAAGCAGCACGAGCAGGCACGCGCGCGGCTCGCGGCCATCGTGGAATCGTCGCAGGACGCGATCATCGCCCAAGACCTTGAGGGTGTCATCACGAGCTGGAACGCCGGCGCCGAGCAGCTTTACGGCTGCCCGGCGGCGCAGGCCATCGGCCAGCCGCTGGCCATGCTGCTGTCTGGGGCCCTGCCCGACGACTGGCCGCAGGTCCTGGCCAGGCTGCAGCGCGGCGAGCGGATCGCGCAGTTCGACAGCCTCAGGGTTGCCAGGGATGGCCGGACCACCGACGTTTCGGTCACGATCTCGCCGGTGAGGGAGGCCGACGGCCGGGTCGTCGGCGCCTCGGTGGTGGCGCGCGACGTGAGCGAGCGCCGGCGGGCGGAGCGGAAGGCAAGCCTGCTGCTCGGCGAGCTCGACCACCGCGTCAAGAATATCCTGGCAATCGTGTCCGCCGTGGTTTCGCAGACGCTGAAGCACAGCTCCACGCCCGAGGCGTTCGCCGCCGAGGTGCAGGGGCGCATCCAGGCCATCGCCCAGGCGCACGGCCTGCTGACCCAGGCCGGGCAGGGCGAGATCGCGCTGCGCGGCCTCGTCATGACGGAACTGGCGCCCTACAAGCGGGCGACGGGCAACGTTTCCATCGAGGGCGACGACGTGGCGCTGACGCCGAGGGCGGGCATGGCGCTGGCGCTGGCGGTCCACGAGCTTGCCAGCAACGCGGCCAAGTACGGCGCGCTCTCGACGCCCTCCGGCCGCCTCGCGGTCACCTGGACGACCGCCGGCGGCGCGGGCGGCCGCACGCTCAGGTTGACATGGGTGGAAACCGGCGGCCCCGCGGTGCGGCCGCCGTCGCGGCGCGGGTTCGGGACGACGCTGATCGAGCGGGCGCTGAGCAGCGACCTCGATGCCGAGGTGAGCCGGGAATTCCTGGCGTCCGGCTTGCGATGCGCAATCGGGATCCCATTGACGGATGAGGTCGGCCACGTGCGGGCCGCCGGCGAAGCGAAAGAGGACGTGCGATGACCGCGGGCGACCTGACGGGGCGGCGTGTCCTGGTGGTCGAGGACGAGACGCTCATCGCCGTGGCGATCGAGGAGGTCTTGCAGAACCTCGGCTGCGTGGTCGTGGGGCCTGTGGGCAAGCTGGACGCGGCGCTGCGGCTGGCGCGCGACGAGGCGTTGGACGCGGCCGTGCTGGACGTGACCATCCGCGGCGGGCACGTCTACGCGGTCGCCGACCAGCTCCTTGCCCGCGGCATCCCGTTCGTGCTGGCCAGCGGCTACGGCAACTGGGCCTTGCCCGAAAGCCTGCGGGGCCGGCCGCGCCTGACCAAGCCCTTCACGGCGCAGGCCCTGAAGAAGCAGGTGAGGGCGCTGGTGGCCGGAGCCGCCGCCGGGCAGGAGCAGGCGTCACCCGCCTGACGGCTGCGGGGCGTCGGTGCCGGCGTCAGGGTGGACCCACTCCGCCGACAGGAGCTGGCGAAGCGCGGCGGCGCGCTCCTTGGCCTCCTGCATGGCCGCGTCCCATGGCGCCCCGGCGGCGAGGTCCCCGGCGGCACGGGACCGCTCGGCCATCTGCCGGCACAGCTCGGACCGCTCGCCGAGGGAGCGCATCGCCGCCGCAAGGCTCGCTTCCATCGCGGCGAACTGCGCCGCCACCATCACCTCGGCCGTGTAGACATGGCCGATGTGGCAGCCGAACTGGACCAGGGTCCCGAGTTCGATCCGGCGCAGCGCGCCGCCGCAGTCCGGGCAGGTCACCGCGACGGGCTGGTCAAGCGTGTACTCTGCCGTCATCCCCCTCCCCTGTGGCTTGCCAGGTGCCAGGTGCGTTTGACCGGCGGGAAGGCCGGCATCCTTTGCGGCGACCAGGCTCGCGAGAAGCCCTGGAAGCCGCGGCAGCGGCAGGCAGTGGTCAACCGCGACGTGCTCCAGCGCGCTGCGCGGCATGCTGGGATTGGCGGCGCCGCTGGGGTCCTGGACCACGGCGGTGCCGCCGCGCTGCTTGATCTCGTGAAGCCCGGCTGTGCCGTCGTTCAATCCGCCGGTCAGGACGACGCCGATGACGCCGGCCCCGTAGGCCTGGGCCGCGCTGCGGAACAGCGGGTCGATGGCCGGACGCGCCCAGTTCTCGCGCGGCCCTTTGGTCAGGCGCACGCATCCGGGCTCGACCAGGAGGTGGTGGTTCGGCGGCGCCACGTAGATGTGGCCGGGACGGATCGGGTCGCCGCTGATGGGATGGACGGCCCGCAAAGGCCCCAGCTGGTTGAGCAGCCATGGCAGATCGCTCTTGTGCGCCCCGATGTGGAGGACGACGAACACGGCGGCCCGGAAATCGGCCGGCAACGCGGCGGCGAGGAAACGCACGGCCTCCACGCCCCCCGCGGAGGCTCCGACCACGATGATCGCCGGTGCCGCATCCATGCGCAGTGTAACGGCATGCGGCGGAATGGTTGCGCCGGGGCGGGCGCACGATTCCCGGCGTGTCGGGGAAGGGCGGTCCGCATCACGACAAGATGTTCCGCCGGCGGCCGGCCCCCGCGCCCAACCCTCGCCGCCAGGCCAGCCTTCGCCGCCAGGCCAGCCACAGCGCGGCCACGGGCGTGACGATGCTGCCCGGCACCAGCACCGCTTCCGCGCCGAAGCATAGGACGATCAGCGGCAGCGCGAAGATTCCGTCGTCCGGATCGGCCAGCACGCGCCCGCTGCGCCCGGTCCACCCCGGCAGCCTCCCGGGTGCGGCCACGTTGACCTCCCAGAACAGCCCGCCGATGCCCGCGCCTGCCAGCAACCCCAGCACGACCGCCATCGGCCCCAGCACCCCGCCTGCGGCGCCGATGCCGAGGCCGACAAACGCCATGACCCCGGCCAGGCAGTCCGCCAGGAGGTCGTAGCGATGCCCATGCCGGCTGAAGCGCCCGGTTTGGCGGGCAAGCTCGCCATCGGCGCGGTCCAGCAGCGCCGAAAAGGTGAACATCCCCGCGCCGATGCTGGTCCACGCGCCCGGGCCTTGCGCGAAGATCGCCGCCGCGGCGACTGCGGTGGCGAAGCGCAATGCCGTGAGGTGGTCCGGCGTGACCCAGGTGCCAGCCAGCGCCCGTACGGCCGGGCGGACGATGCCGTGCAAAACGGTGTCATGGCTCATGCTCTTAAACCTTGAATGCATAGACCTCCGGTCCCGTATGCCCGACGTGGGGGGAGCCTGAGGCGTCCCCTCTGGAAGCGGGGGCAAGGCCAGAGCATCACGCGGCGGCGGCCATGGCAACCTCGCCCGCGGGTTACGGGCGGCACCATTGATCAACCTGTGCGCGATTGCCGATGGGTTTCACCCATCCTACGCGACCCATGCCGTGGGATGGGTGCAACCCATCGGCGGATGACGATCATTCAACCAAGCCATCCGTATCAGTGCGGGCAAGGGCAGGGTGGGTCACGACCAGGGATGGTCCAGCGGCACGAGCAGCATGAAAGTGACCACAGCAACGTCCTAAAATATGGATCAAACCACAAAATCACCATAAAACCCTTTTTATGTTGAATTATGCAACGTATTACTTAATGTTACATTCGGCAGTAATAAAGCTTCAAAAAACTTGTAAACCTTAGTAGTGTCATGATCTGTTAAGGACGAAGCGCCTCAAAGTTCGCAAGCCGCCCCCACGCAGCAGGACCGCACCGCGCCTTGTGCGCCGGCTTCTGAAACCGCCAGCCTCATGGAGACCGCATGATGCCATTCGACCAGTTCCCGCAAGCAGGCATCCAGGCCGCGGCGACACGGCGCAAGCTTTTCCGGTCAACCAAGTCCTACGGCCACGCCGAGGGGCTGTCCTGCGTGTTCCGCCAGTGGCGGGCCGGCCATTCGCATTGCCGCCTGCTGCACGGCTATGCCCTCGCATTCAGGTTCGTGTTCGTCGCCGAAGAGCTCGACGAGCGCAACTGGTGCTTCGACTTCGGCGGCCTCAAGCCCGTCAAGGCGTGGCTGCACGAGATGTTCGACCACACGCTGGTCGTGGCGGCCGACGATCCGGAACTGGACACATTCAGGCAACTCGCCGAGCGCGGCATCGTCGCCCTCCGGGTCCTGCCGGTCGTGGGATGTGAGGCCGTCGCCCGCATCGTTTTCGAGCACGTGGCGCAGTTCGTCGCCGAGGCTGCCAGCGGGCGCGTCCGGCTGGAACAGGTCGAGGTCAGCGAGCACAGCGGCAACGCCGCGAGCTACAGCGAGGACGGTCCCGAGCCGTCGCCCGTGCCCGGCCCGGCCCGCACCGAAGCTTCCCTTTATGGGAACTGCCCATGACGGTCCAGGTGCCCCGGAGAACCGTCGTCGCCTGCGGCCTCGGCGTGATGGGGGCCGCCCTTGCCCGTTCCGCCAAGGGCGACACCCTCCCCTTGCCCGCGAAAAAGGCGATCCTGACGGTCACCGGGGCGATCACGAACACGAACGAGGGCAATACGGCCGTGTTCGACCGGTCCATGCTGGAAGCGTTGGGCCTGGATGGGTTCGAAACGACGACGCCCTGGTATGACCGGCCGGTGCGGTTCGAGGGCATACGGATGCAGCGCCTCATGCAGGCCGTCGGCGCGTTCGGGACCCGTGTGATGGCGGTTGCCCTCAACGGTTACGCCATCGAGATCCCGATGTCCGACTTCGACCGCTACGGCGTGCTCCTGGCGATGAAGCGCGATGGCGTGGACATGCCGGTGCGCGACAAGGGGCCGCTGTTCATCGTCTATCCCTTTGACAGCAAACCCGAGTTGAGGTCCCACCAGTTCTACAGCCGCTCCGCCTGGCAATTGGCAAAGCTCGTGGTGACGTGAAGCGGGCCGGAAAGCGGGCCGGACGCTCGCGCCTGGTCAAGCAGGGCCTGCTCGGCCTCGTGCTGGCCCTGGCGCTTGCGGCGGCCTACACGTCGTCCTTGATCGTGCAGCGGCAGCACAGGCTGCGCGAGGTGTCCCGCTACAGCCTGACGTGGTTCGCCAGCCAGGCGGCCCTGGAGGTGTCGCGGCTGCAAGGGGTGACGGCGGCGGCCCTGGTGCCCGGCAGCGGGGTGAACGAGGATGACGTCCAGCTTTGGCTTGATATCGCCACGAACCGCGTCCAGATGTTCGAAGGCCGCGAGGTCGCCGAGTTCGTCGCCACCTCAGCCGAATTGGGCGCGATCGTGGCTGATTTCCGCCGGGCCGTCCGCGACGGGCAAGCCGTCATGGAGGAGCCGGCCACGCCGGGGCGGCTGCGCCGGCTGCTGGCCCTGTTCGGGGCGTTGAACGCCCCGATGTCGCGCCTGGCGTCGGCGGCGAACACCCATGGCGGCGCGCTCGTCGCGCGGGACCAGCGGCAGCTCAGCAACCTGCACTGGTTGTTCGCCGCGATCCTGGGGGCGCTCACGCTGTGCGCGTTCAGCCTCATCGGCGCGCTTCTCCGGCACAACCGCCTGCTTGCGCAGGCCAGGGAGAAGGTCGAGCAGCAGAACCGGACCTTGGAAAAACGCGATGGCGAGCTGCTGTCGCAGAACGCCCGGATCGTTTTCCTGGCGCACCACGATGCCCTGACCGGCCTGCCGAACCGGCGGATGTTCCACGAGCGGCTGGAAGACGCGCTGGCGCAGCACGGGCGACGGGGCGGCGTTGCCCTGCTCTGCCTCGACCTCGACCGCTTCAAGCAGGTGAACGACACCCTCGGCCATCCGGCCGGCGACATGCTGCTGAAGGCGGTCGCGGGGCGGCTCCGCGGATGCGTGCGCGAGGGGGACGTGGTGGCCCGGCTCGGCGGGGACGAGTTCGCGGTCCTGCAATGCGGCGCCGGCCCGGCGGAGCACGCCAGCGCCCTGGCGCAGCGGATCGTCGAGGTGCTCGGCGCTCCCTACGACCTCGGCGGGGGCCGGGCTGTCATCGGGGCGAGCGTGGGCATCGCCGTGGCCACCTCCGCCCTGTGCTCGGCCGACATGCTGCTGCGCAGCGCGGACCTGGCGCTTTACCGCGCCAAGGCCGGCGGGCGCGGCAGCTTCTGCCTGTTCGAAAGCAGCATGGACGAGCAGACGCGGGCGCGCCGGGCCATCGAGCGCGACCTCCGCGAAGCCCTGGCGCACGGCGAGTTCACCATGTTCTACCAGCCGGTGTTCCACCTGCGGGACCGGCGCGTCAGCGGGTTCGAGGCCTTGCTGCGGTGGCGCCACCCGCACCGGGGGTTGGTTCCGCCCGCGGAGTTCATCCCGCTTGCCGAGGAACTCGGCCTGATCGTGCCCCTCGGCCAATGGGCGCTTGCCCAAGCCTGCGCCGATGCCGTGACCTGGCCGGACGGGATCAGGATCGCGGTCAACCTTTCGCCGGTCCAGTTCCACAGCCCCGGGCTTGTGGCGGCCGTGCAGCAGGCATTGCAGGCGTCCGGCCTGCCTGCGCACCGATTGGAACTGGAGATCACGGAGTCGGCGCTCCTGCAGGACAGCAAGGCGGTGCTGGCGACCCTGCACGAGCTGCGCGCCCTCGGCCTGCGGACCGCGCTCGACGATTTCGGAACCGGCTACTCCTCGCTGAGCTACCTCCGCAGCTTCCCGTTCGACAAGCTCAAGATCGATCGGTCGTTCGTCCGCGAGGCGACGCACCGTCCGGACTGCCGGGCCATCGTCCGGTCGGTCCTCGACCTGTCCCGCGAGCTGGGCATGACCACGACGGCGGAGGGGGTGGAAACGGAGGATCAGCTCGACCAGCTGTCCCGGGATGGGTGCACGGAAGTGCAAGGCTTCCTGTTCGACCGCCCGCGTCCTGCGGCAGACATCCGGCACTGGTTTGAGTCCAGGACAAGCTGGATGGGCAGGGCTCATGAGCCGGACGCCGCTGGCGTCTCATACGAACGGCTTGGTTGAATGGCCGTCATCCCCCATGGGTTGCACCCATCCTTCGGCCCTGCATGGCCGAGGCCGCCGGCGCCGCCACGGTCAGCCCCGGCCGCCCCCTGCCATTGCCCGCACCTGCGCCGGCGTCGCCCCCTGCTCCCGCATCGCGCGCAGGGTCGGCGCCCCGTCCCGCTTGCTCAGCCGCCGCCCCGCCGCGTCCGTCAGCAGGGCATGGTGCGCGTAGCGCGGCGCGGGCCAGCCCATGAGCGCCTGCAGCAGCCGGTGCAGCTCCGTCGCCGGGCGCAGGTCCGCCCCGCGCGTCACAACCGTC
>CAXSEX010000006.1:20064-26929 GCA_964236415.1 uncultured Acetobacteraceae bacterium
GCGCCGCGTCGTCATGCGTGACGCAAAGGTGGTAGCTGGCCGGCGCGTCCTTGCGCGCCAGCACGGCGTCGCCGAACCGCTCGGGGCGGCACAGTATGGCGCCCTCGCCCTCATCCTCGTAGAACAGCGGACCCGGCACCGCCGCCAGCGCCCGCGCCATGTCCAGCCGCAGCGCATGCCGCTCCCCCGCCGCCATCCGGTGCGTGCGCTCGCCCGCGGGCAAGGCGCGGCAGGTGCCGGGGTGGAGCGGCACCCCGTCCGGCCCGTGCGGGGCGGAGGCGGCGCCCTCCACGTCGCGCAGGATGTCGGCCCGGGTGCAGAAGCAGGGGTAGAGCAGCCCGCGCGCGGCCAGGGCGTCCAGCGCCGCCTGGTACTCCGCCAGGTGCCGGGACTGGACGCGCACCGGGCCGTCCCAGCGGAGGCCAAGCCAGGCCAGGTCCTCCTTGATGGCCGCCGCGTGCTCCGGGCGGCACCGCCCGGGGTCGATGTCTTCCAAGCGCAGCAGGAAGCGCCCGCCCGCCTCCGCCGCCCGGCGCCACGCGGCCAGCGCGGAGCGGGCATGGCCGAGGTGCAGCAGGCCGGTGGGGCTGGGGGCGAAGCGCGTGGCGGTGGACGGGGGCACGATGGGCGTGGCGGCGCCCCATGACCGCTCCGGTCCGGTCGCATCCGGCCCTTCCTTCATTCCCCCCGCGCCGAGCGCCCGCGGGTTAGGCGTCCACCACCCGCGACAGCGGGCTGGCGACATCCTCCAGGCCCTTCCGCTCCGCATCCACGCCGTAAACCAGGGCGACGACTCCGCCCACGACCATGATGGCCGCGCCCACCAGGTAGCCGTAGAACAAGGGCGTGCGCTCCGTGCCGTCGCCGATCAGCAGCCCGTAGATCGCCGGGGCGATGGCGCCGGCCACCTGGGCGACGGCGAAGAAGTAGGAGATCGCCTGGCCCCGGACCTCCAGGGGGAAGATCTCGCTCACGGTGAGGTAGGCCGCTGAGGCGGCGGCGGACGCGAAGAAGAATGCGACGCACCAGAGCAGCGTCTGCGTGGCCGCCGTCAGCGCGCCGGCTTGGAACAGGAACGCCGAGGCGGCCAGCACCGCGCCGGCAAGCCCATAGGTCAGGAAGATCATCTTCCGCCGGCCGAGCGTGTCGAACAGCGGCCCGAGCAGGAGCGGTCCGAGCAGGTTCCCGATGGCGAACGGGAAGAAGTAATACTGGGTGGAGGAGGGAGTCGTGCCGTAGAAGTTCTGCAGCACCAGCGCATAGGTGAAGAAGATCGCGTTGTAGAGGAACGACTGCGTGACCATCATCGTGATGCCGAGCACGGTGCGGGTCGGGTAGTCCTTGAAGAACACGTGGGCCAGCTGCTTGAGCGACACCTCCTCCTTGGCCTGCACCAGCATCGCCCGGCTTTCCGGGACCGGCTCAAGGTCGATGCCCTGCGCGCGCACCGAGGCTTCCGTGTCCTCGACGATGCGCTCGGCCGCTTCGGCGTGGCCGTGGGTGAGCATCCAGCGCGGGCTTTCGGGGATGTGCCGCCGCAGCCAGATGATGACCAGGCCCATGACAGGCCCGATGAAGAAGCCGATGCGCCAGCCCAGGTCCTCGTTGACGTAGGCGGGGTTGAGCAGCCACAGGCTGGCGAACGCGCCCAGGCCCGCGCCCGCCCAGTAGGTGCCGTTGATGGCGATGTCCACGCGCCCGCGGTACCGGGCGGGGATCAGCTCGTCGATGGCGGAGTTGATGGCGGTGTATTCCCCGCCGATGCCCAGGCCCGCGACGAAGCGGAACAGGTAAAGGAACCAGATGCTGGTCGCCAGCCCCGCGACCCCGCTGCCCACGAGGTAGATGCCGAGCGTGATGATGAAGAGCTTCTTGCGGCCCCATTTGTCGGTCAGGCGCCCGAAGGTGAGGGCGCCGACGACCTGCCCGATCAGGTAGACCGTGCCGGCGAGCGCCACCTCTTGCGTGCTCATGCCCAGCGTCTTCTGGAAGCCGGCGGAGGCGACGAGCTGGATTTCCAGGCCGTCGAGGATCCAGGACACGCCCAGGCCGGCCACCACCATCCAATGGAACCTGGCCCAGGGCAGCCGGTCCATCCGGGCGGGGATAAGGCTCCTGACGACGTTGGCGGAACTGGAACTCGGCATGGGCTGGCGTCTCCCTTGTGCTGGGCCTTGTTGGACAGGCCTGGTCGATGGCCGAAAGCCTGCCTCTCGGTTGATGGGCGGTCAATGAGGGACCCGGTCGGGTGGGCGGTGGTGGCGGCGCCGACGACCTCGCGCCAGGTGCGGAAGGCGGTGTCGATCCTCCACGGCGCTTTCGTGGACGGCTTACGCCGCGCGATTGCGTCCGAGCAGGCGGGGAAGCTGTTTTGAAAGGCTCAGCCGCGCCGGCCACCTGCGCATGGTGGCGCGGACGTGCGAACAGCTTGCGGCGGTTCATGGCGCGCAGTTGCGGTTGAAGTGCCCAGGCCGCGGTGGAAGCCCGCCGGCTCAGGCCGGCTGCAGTTCCGCTGCCCGGGCCTGCATGGAGGCAGCGGCGCGCGCCTTGAGGTGGTCCGCAAGGCGCACGGCGAGGGCCACGATGGTCAGCGTCGGGTTGGCGTGCCCGGCGGTGGGGAACACGGAACTGCCCGCGATGAACAAGCCCTCCACGCCGTGCACCGCGCAGTCTCGGTCCACCACGCCCTGCTGCGGATCGTCCGCCATGCGCGTCGCCCCGATTGGATGGGCCACGTCGATGAACTGCGCCTCGTCGGGCCGGCGGTGGCGAACCCAGTCCACGAGCTGCGGCGGCGGCAGTCCCACCCGCTTGAACTCCGCTTCCACGGCGTGGCCCAGCCGGATGGCGGTGATCCGCTCCAGCTCGCCGATCCGCCAATCGATGGACGGCATCGGCAGCCCGAGCACATCCCTCCGGCGGCCGAGGCGGATACGGCTGTCCGGGTCAGGCGCCTGCTCGACGAGGCACAGGAGGTAAAGGCGCTGCATCTTGTGCAGCGCCACCTTGCGGCGCACCAGCCGGTCCTGCACGGCACGGGCCACCAGCCCGGGCTGCGACAGGACCGCCCGGCAATCCCCGGCCCAGTCCCGGCTCCGCCGCTTCGCCAGCCGCTTGGCGGCATCCAGCGGGTCGTCGGGCGCCACCTCGTCGGCGAGCCAGGCGGAGCAGTTCAGCAGGCGCTCCCCACGCTGCACCGCCTCGCTCAGGCCCACCCCGTCGATGAACAGATGCGTGCCCCTCCGGACGGCGGCCCGGTAGTAGCCGAGCCGGTCCCAGATGGGGCGCGCCTGCTTGAGGTCGAAGTCGCCGAGGTCGCAGCGCGGATGGTCCATCAGGAACCGCCCGACCACGTCGTGCGCGTTGCCGACGCCGTTCGGCACGACCCGGTTCGAGCAGAGCAGCAGCCGGGCGTTCTCGATCCCGCCGGCCGCGAGCACCACAGCGTCGGCCCGCACGGTCGCGTGCTTGCCTTCCCGGTTGCCGACCTCGACCGCCTCCAGGCGGGACCCGTCGGCGTTCGTGGTCAGGTGGGTCACGGAGGCATGGACCAACACCGTGGCGTTCGGCGCCGATGCGGCAAGGAAACGAGGGCCGAACCGCATGAACTCGTTGCGGAGGACGTTGTCCTCGCTGAACTGCCAGGAGATGTCCTTCAGCACGCCACCGTCGAACGGCGGCCCGGGCAGCGGGCGCGGACGCTCCGTGGTGAAGCCGGGGTCGATCCGCAGGTGCCCGGCCGCCCGCCGGACATAGGGCGCCAGGTCGTCCTGCCCGATTGGCCAGCCGGAGGACGGGAGCCAGGGGCGGGCCTCGTAGTCGATGGCGTCGAGCGGGGCGCAGCGGCCTGTCCAGGTGTGGGAGGTGCCGCCGAGGATGCGGTTCCTGACCCGCTGCTGGTCGATGGACCGCCACTCGCCGACGTTCTCGATCTCGCTCAGGCTCGGCACCTCCTCGGCCAGGCCGCCGCTTTCCACGATCAGGACCGACAGGCCGCTGTGCCGCAGCTCGCGCGCAATCGTCAGGCCCGCGGGGCCGCTGCCGATGATGCAAAGGTTGGCCCGGAACTCCAGCGCGCGGTCGGCCCGGCGCAGATCAATGACGTGCATTCCTGTCCTCCTTGCCCGCCCAAGCCTGGCGCGGCGCGGTTGTTCCCGTCAGGCCGGCCCGTGGGACGGGGCCGCCTCGCTGCCTTGCGCCGTGACGCCATAGGCCCATTGGAGGTAGCGCGCCGTGGGCGCCATCCCGGACTGGAAATCGAAGCGCGGGTGGTAGCCGATCAGCCGGCGGGCCTTGCCGGAGTCCACCGCCGGCTTCGCCGCGAGGAAGCGCAGTTGCTTCAGGTCCGGCACATGCAGTTGCCCGACCGGGCGCGACTTGGGGTTGAAGCGGTTCTCCGCCGCGGCGCGCAGCCCGCCGGGCAGCGTCCGCCACGACAGGTCCAGGGCTTGGCGCAGGCCGGGCACGCGCCGCGCGATCCGCACGACCTTCTTCGGGTCCGAGACCGCCACGCGGAGCTTGTTCCGCAGCCCGCTTTTCCGCTTCTCGATCACGTTTCGCGGCCAGTACTCCGGCCCCTTCGCCCCCACCGCCCGGGCAAAGGTTTCGTAGAACTCGGACCAGGTGACGGCGTCCGGGCCGGACACGATGAAGCGTTCGCCCACGGCGTCCGGGCGGGTGGCCGCGAGCAGCAGCGCATCGACGAGGTCGTCCACGAACAGGGCGTTGCACACCCCCTCCCCGCGGTCCGGCAGCACGAGCGTGTCGAGCATCAGCTGCTCCGCCGGGTTGATCGTCCAGGGCTTGGAAAAGGGTCCATACACGATCGTGGGCTGCAGGATCGTGCCGCGCAGCCCGCGCCCGCGCACCGCGTCCAGCAGGTCCTTCTCAAGCTCAAGCTTGGTGCGCGTGTACTCCTGCGACCGGTCGCCGTCGGGCGTGCCCTCGTGCAAAGCGCCGTCGGGGTAGGGGTCATAAACGGAGAAGGTGCTCACGTGCACCAAACGCTGGGCGCCGTGGGCGATGCAGCCGTCGATCAGGTGGCCGAGGGCGGTGCGGTTGCCCGCAGCGAAGCCCCAGTCATAGGCGCAGTGAAACACCAGCCCGGCGCCCCGGAGCGCGTCATCGACGGCGGCGGCGTCGGTCAGCTCCGCATGCCGGAACTCGACCGGCAGCCGCGCCAGGCGGATCGCGGAGGCCGGGTTCCGGACGAGGCAGCAGACCGTCGCACCCTGCTCGACCAGGCGTTCCACGAGGCGTCCGCCGACGAACCCGGTGGCGCCGGTGACGACCACCCTGGTTCCCGGCGCCACCGCCGGGCCTTCGGACCGCGCCGCCGCCCATGGTACGGGGAGCGGCTCACGCATGGCGTAGCACCGCTCGATCAGGTCCGCCGCACGGCAATCGTCGGCGTCCGGGTGCTTCCACCCGCCGCTTCCGCCGACAGCGGCGCGGAAATCCTTCAGCACGGCCTCGTACAGGTCAACAGGGTCCTGCGGCGCCAGGGCGTCGGCCGCGAGGCCTTGGTACAGGACGGTCCGCACGTTGTCCGAGCACCGGACCACCTGGTTCCGGTGCAGGTGCACTTCCAGGAAACCCTTGGTGCCCTCAAGGAGGCAGGTGTTCGGCAACTCGCGAGCGCGGCTCAGCTCGATCCGCCCTTCCGCTTCTTCGAACCGGCAGTCCAGGATGCACTCGGATTCCACGCCGCCCGCGCTGTCGTCTCGGTAGCGGACCGGCGTGACGCCGCCGAGCCACCACGCCGCCAGATCGAGCGCATGGGCGCCGGGGGTGGACAGCACGCCGCCCTCGCCCGGCCAAAGCACGGCCTCAGTGACGCCCGAGCGGTCGAAAACGCGGCCCTCGCGCCAGTCAACCCGGCGCAGGGAGCCGAGCTGCCCCGAGCGGATCACCGCCTCCGTCCACCGCGCCGCGTGCAGGTGGCGCCGAGGATGCGCGGCCTGCAGGACGATGCCCGGCCGCCCGGCCGCGTCCATCACGGCGCGGCATGCGGCGCCCTGCGCGGCAAGGGGTGGCTCCAGCAGCAGATGCTTGCCGGCAGCGGCGAGCGCAGTCCCGACCGGCCCGTGCCAGGCATTCGGCACGGCGACGACCGCGGCGTCGAACCGGTCCGCGACGGCGCTCCAGTCCGGGGCGGTGACGACGCCGCCGGGCGTCCCGAGGTCACGGGACAGCGCCTCGGCGCGCTGGGATGCGGGGTCGATTAACACGTCGGGCAGCCAGCCGATGCGGCGCAACGCGGGCAGGAGCCGCGTCCTGGCAAGGAACCCGCATCCGATGATGGCCAGTCGTGTTCCGCTGCTGTTCACTGCATGGGTCCTTTCAGGGGTCCTTCGCCTGGGTCTGCGGGGTCGGCCCACGCGGGGGAGGCTGGAAGGCCGGGCCTCGCGGTTCAGCTGCAACGCGCTTGGCCGCCGCGGTCGGAGGGATGGGCCTGTCACTTTCAGGGTTCAGGGGCAATGGCGCCTGCCTATAACCCGGCAAGCGCCAAGACCCCAAATGCCCTGGCCGGACTTCATCCACCCGGATGCGCCGCCTGGCCGCATCCAACACCATGCGACAGCCCCGGGGCCTGCCTCGACGCACCCTGGCACCGTGGGCAAGCCGTTGCGGCGCGCCTGGTATCGGTAAAAGCTATCGAGATCGACTGTGCCGCGTATTGGACCACAACTCCGGCCATCATTATACATAAGTCACTGACAGGGCTTGGCGATTGCAGGCTTGGGATCTCAAGCTCTGAGCAGCTTTCCGGTCGTATGCCACAAGGGAGTCGGGGCACCGATGGCGCCGGCAACCGATGAAAGGGATCGGCAGGCGTTCTGCTCCCAGGAAATCCACGCAACCG
>CAXSEX010000007.1:0-1037 GCA_964236415.1 uncultured Acetobacteraceae bacterium
GTTGTTCCTTTCCCGTCGGTGAAAAGAATATGCAACCTATGCGTGAAAATGTCTACAAAAAATTCACCTTTTAGGGGTATCAAGAGTGAGACATAAATTTAATTAGGATGAGTAAGGCTAGACTCGTTTTGAAAATCACGCAGCGGGTAGCCATTTGCGGTTTGGGTGAGCGGCGCGATGGACCATGAGGCGGATCATGGCGAGTGTGACCATGGCCTTCGACACCTCGGGCAGGTGCTCGTAATCCTTGGACAAACGACGTCCGTGACCAATCCAGCCGAACGTTCTTTCAACGACCCACCTGTGCGGGAGCGCGACGAAGCCCTTGGTGCCTGGGGGGCAGCTCGACAGGAGGTAGCGGATCTCGCTTTCGACCTTGGGCGCGCCGTTGACGCTGCGGATGCTCTCGACCGCCAGCACGGTGCGTAGGCCCGGCCAGCCAATGAGAGTCACCGATGTTTTGGTATCAAAAATAGCCAGGAACGGGAGGGCTTTTCGACGGCCAGCGGATCCAGAGCGCCATCGAAGACTGCTCGCGCACAGACCAGCGCCGGGCAACCGAGATGGATGTCGCCGTCCATGCCCTGAACCGCAATTCTCCTGGTCCATGCGACACCGTCGCCCGGGTTGGCGGCGGATCAACGATCGCCGCTGCGGGGATCGAGCAGGTCGCGCAGCCCGTCACCCAGCAGGTTGAATCCCAGTACGGCGACGGCGATCGCCAGTCCGGGAAACAGCGACAAGGTGGTGTTCACGCCCAGCAGCTCCCGCCCGCTGCTCATCATCGCCCCCCATTCCGGCAGGGGCGGCTGCACTCCCAGGCCGAGAAAGGACAGGCTCGCCGCCGACAGGATCACCGTGCCCGCGGTGAGCGTTGCCTGCACGATCAAGGGCGGCAGGGCGTTGCGCAGTATGTGGTGCAGCAGGATGCGCGGGGTGCCAGCGCCGATGGCCCGAGCGGCCTCGGTGAACTCCATGCCCTTGAGCGACAAGGTCAGGTTGCGCGCCAGGCGGCCATAGACCGGCACAGAGAAGAG
>CAXSEX010000007.1:1047-26026 GCA_964236415.1 uncultured Acetobacteraceae bacterium
GGGGAAGGCGAACAGGATGCTCAGCCCCCACCCCACCGCCTCGTCCACCCACGCGCCGAACCAACCGGCCAGCAGCCCGAGCGGCACCCCAGCCCCCACCGCCATTCCTACGCCCAACCCCACCTCGACCAACGAGAGGCGCGCGCCATACAGCAGCCGCGCCAGCACATCGCGCCCGAACTGGTCTGTGCCGAGGCGATGCGCCGCCGATGGTGGCTGCAACGCGCTCGCCAGGTCCTGCACATACGGGTCGTGCGGTGCCAGCCATGGCGCCACCAACCCGGCCGCCGCCATCACCCCTACCAGCCCGGCCCCCACCACCAGGTTCAGCCTCCCAGTGATGCCGGGCATCCTCATGGATGCGCCGGGCATGTGATGGGCGCTGCCCCAGACCCCGGCAAGCGGCATCGCCCCTTGCATCCCCGCAAGACGGCAGGATCTCCCGGGCTTTGCAGCGCCTCCGCCAAGGGGCGCCCCCCGGCGGGCCTGGGCATCATCGTCCATGCCCCCTCCGCCGTCATAGGGCGGTCTGGCATCATCGGCCGTCGAGCCGGATGCGGGGGTCGAGGGCGGCGATGAGCAGGTCGGCGGCGAGGTTGACCAGCACGACGCTGGTGACGGCCAGCAGAACCAGGCTCTGGATGCTCGGATAGTCGCGGGTGCGCACGGAGTCCACGAGCATGCGGCCCAGGCCGGGCCAGTTGAATACGCTCTCCGTCACCACCGCGCCCCCAAGCAGGCCGCCGAAGTTAAGCCCGACGATGGTGACAATCGGCACCAGCGCGTTGCGCAGGGCATGCTTGCCGGTGACCAGCCAGGTCGGCAACCCTTTGGCGTGGGCCGTACGCACATAGTCCTGTTGCAGGATGTCAAGCAGGCCCGATCGCGTCATGCGCGCGATCAGGGCAGTGGGCAGCAGGCCGAGCGTGATGCTGGGCAGCACGTAGTGCTTCCAACTGCCGGCGCCGAGCAGCGGCAACCAGCCCAGCCGTACCGCCAGCAGGTCCATGCTCATCAGCGCCAGCCAGAAATTAGCGAGCGAGCCCGCGACGGTGGAGCCGAGCATCACCACCAGGTCCACCGCCCGGCCACGCCGCAGGGCGGCCGCGACGCCGGCCAGGGTGCCGAAGACGATCGCCAGCGCGTAGCTGCTGCACGCGAGCGCCAGGGTGTAGGGGAAGCGGTCGGCGATCTCACGCAGCACCGGGCGGCGGGAACGGATGGAGGTGCCAAGGTCGCCATGCGCGGCGCGGCTCAGGAACAGCCCGTATTGCGACAGGAAGGGCTGGTCGAGGCCGAGGCGCGTGCGCATGCCTTGCACGTCTTCGCCGGTCGCCTGCGGGCCGGCCATGATGCGCGCCGGGTCGCCCGGCAGCAGACGGATGGCGCCGAACACCAGGAACGACGCGCCGAGCAGCACGAGCGGCAGTGCGAGCAGCCGGCGGGCGAGGGTGCGGCCCAAGGGCTGCGTCCCCGGTCAGGTCCGGCGGGCGCCGGCCACCATCACCTGCCCGCCCGGCACGAACCACACGCCCTGCACGTCGTTGCGCACCGCGGCCAGGTCGCGCGACACGTACAGCAGCACGTGCGGCGCGTCGGCTTCGATGGTGTCCTGCGCCTGCGCGTACATCAGCCGGCGCTGCCCGGCATCGAGGGTGCTGCCGGCCTTGTCCAGCAGCGTGTCGAGTTCCCTGTTGGAGTAGAAGCCCAGATTTGGGCCCCCAGGCGACCAGCTCGCGGTGGCGTAGAGCGGGCGCAGTTGCAGGTCGGGATCGATGAAGCCGGTGGACCACGACGCCAGCACGGCGTGCAGCTTGGCCGCCGCCTTCTGCTCGGGGGTGCCGAACGCGGCGGCGGTCCACACGCCGCTCTCCATGCGCTGCACATCGAGCTGGATGCCCCCTGCCGCCCACATGCCCTGCAACGCTTCGGCGAGAGCCGCCTGCGGCTCCTGCACCGCCAGGCTGATGGCGATGCCGCCAGGGTGGCCGGCCTCGGCCAGCAGCGACTTGGCGCGGGCGGGGTCGTAGCCATACGGACTGGATGCCTTGTGGAACAAGTCGGCAGGCGCCAGCGGCGAATCCGCCGGCGTGCCGTATCCATAGAACAAGGTGTGCACCAGCGCCTGCCGGTCGGTGGCCCAGTTCAGCGCCTGCCGCACCCTGACGTCGTCCAGCGGCTGGAGCTGCGTGTTCAACGCGACCCAGAACACGGCCGAGCCGTCGCCTTCCAGCAGCCCCACGCCGCGCTGGGCCTTCAGCGGGCCGGCGAAGGCGGGCGGCAAGGGGTTGGCCACGTCGGCGTCGCCGGTGCGCACGGCCATGTTCATCACCGCAGCCTCGGCAGTCCAGGTCCATTTCAGCGTGCCAATCGCGGGCCTGCCGCCCCAGTAGCCGTCATGACGGCGTTGCAGCACGTGGTCGTCTGAGACCCATTCGACAAAGGCGTACGGGCCGGTGCCGACCGCTTGGCGGCCGAGCGTGCCGGCGGCGTCCGCCTTCGGGCTGACGATTGCCGCGTTGCCGGTCGCCAACAGGCGCAACAGCGCGGGGTAAGGTGCCTTGAGCTTGAATGCCACCGTCATCGGGTCGCGGATGGCAACGGCGGCAACCGCGTTGCGGATGCGGCCGCTGCTGGCCAGGCCGCGCTTCGCATCGAGGTGACGGGCGAAGCTCGCCGAGACGGCGCCGGCGTCCATCTTCGTGCCGTCGTGGAAGGTCACGTCCGGGCGCAGCTTGAACGTCCATTCGAGGCCTGCGGGATCGCTGCTCCACTCGGTCGCCAGGCACGGCACGACCTGCAGCTTCTCGTTGAAGCAGGTCAGGCCCTCATACATCGGCGACAGCACGGCCGCGGTGTATGAGGCGGTGTGGTCGGCAGGGTCCATGCTGCGCGGCGGCTCGGTTTGCAGGATGGTGACCTGGTCGGCGGCGGCCCGCGCCGCACGCGCCGGCAGCAGGCCGGCACCGGCGGCGGCCAGGCTCAGCGCAAGGAACTCAGCCCGGGTCATCTGGTGCGGCATCGCCAACCTCCCCGGCGCCTCGGCGCATTGCATTAGTTCACCGATTGAACTATTCGCGGAACCGCCACGCACGTCAAGCACGGCGCGGAGTGGACGGAGGGCGGACCGGCGTGGCCACCGCGTCGCAACACGCATTGCTGGAGGTGATCGCCGTGTCCGGCCCGATCAGCCGTGCCGGGCTTGCCGAGCGCACCGGGCTGAGCCGGCCGGCGGTCTCGATGCTCAGCCGCCCCCTGGTCGAGGGTGGGCTGGTGCTGGAAAGCGGCACGGCTGTCGGTGCGTGCGAGCGCGTGCGTGCGGGGCGGCCGCGCGTGCTGCTGTCGCTCAATCCCGGCAGCGCCTACTTCGTCGGCGTTTACGCGGCGGAGGACCCGCTGCAGCTGGTGTTGACCGACCTGGGCGGCCGCGTGGTCGCCCGGTCGGAGGCCGCGCTGCCGGAAACGCCGGAGGCGCTGGCGGCGGCGGTGCGCGACGCGGTGGCGGGCCTGCGCGCGGCGGCGCGGATCAGCCGCGCGCAGTTGCGCGGGGTCGGCCTGGCGTTGACTGGGCTGATCGACTGGGAACGGGGCGTGTGCCTGCATGCGGCCAACCTCGGCTGGCGCGACGTGCCGGTTGCTGCCCTGCTGCGCGGCGCGACCGGCCTGCCGGTGACGCTCGACAATGACGCCAACGCGGTCGCGGTGGCGGAGCGCCTGTTCGGCGGGGCGCGGGAGGCTGGCGACGTGAGCGTGGTGGTGCTGGGCGACGGCATCGGCTGCGGCCACCACCTCGGCGGCCGGCTGCAGCGCGGCCATCGCGGCGGCGCGGGAGAGATCGCGCACCTGACGGTGGAACCGGGCGGGCTGCCCTGCCGCTGCGGCAGGCGGGGGTGCCTGGACACTGTCTCGTCGCGCCGCGCCATGCTGGACGCGGCGCGTGCGGCCGGGCTTGCCGCGTGCGGCCCAGGGGAACTGGAGGCTGCGGCGGCCGGGGGCGACGCGGCAGCGGCCTCGATCCTGCTCCGGGCTGGCGGCGCGCTGGGCCTCGCGATTGCCCACCTGATCCAGATCATCGGGCCGGCGGCGGTGGTGGTCGCTGACGTGGAGGGCGAGGCCGGCCTGCTGCACCGCGCGATCCTGGACGCAGTGAGGGCGAACGCGCTGCCGGAGATGTTGGCGGCCACCGCGATCCGCTTCGAGGCGGTGGAGCGCGATGTCTGGGCACGCGGCGCCGCCAGCCTCGCCATCCGCGCCTTTCTAGGCGGCGCGGACGCCTTGTGAGGCAGAGGAGCGGGTTTCATGCGCATCGCGGTCGGCGGCCTGCACACGGAATGCAGCACCTACAACCCCGTGCTGATGCACGAGGTGGATTTTCGTGTGCTGCGCGGCGCGGCGCTGCTGGAACACCCGGAGTTCCGCCCGCTCCTGGAGCGTCCGGCGGAATGGGTGCCGCTGCTGCACGCGCGGGCCATTGCCGGCGGCCCGGTCGCGCGCGCGACGTATGAGGCGTTCAAGGCGGAGTTCCTGCAAGGCCTGCGCGATGCCGGTCCGGTTGACGGCCTGTTCCTGGCGATGCATGGCGCCGCGCATGTTGCAGGCATGGACGACGCGGAAGGCGACTGGATCGCGGCGGCGCGCGGGGTGGTCGGGCCGGGCTGCCCCATCGCCGCGAGCTACGACCTGCATGGCAACGTCTCGTCCCGCGTGATCGACGCGCTGGACATGTTCGCCGCTTACCGCACCGCCCCGCACATCGACGTGGACGACACCAAGCGGCGCGCGCTGCGCATGCTGCTGGACTGCCTGCGCACCGGCATCCGCCCGCATCTGCGTTGGGTGAAGGTGCCGGTGCTGCTGTCGGGCGAGCGAACCAGCACCGTGGACGAGCCGGCGCGCGGCCTGTATGCGCGGCTGCCGGAGGCGGACCGTGTGCCAGGCGTGCTCGATGCGTCCATCATGGTCGGCTACGTCTGGGCGGACGAGCCGCGCGCCACGGCCGCAGTCGTGCTGACCGGCACCGACCCCGCCGCGATGGACCGCGAGGCGGCACAGCTGGCGCACGCATACTGGGCGGCACGCGACCGCTTCGCCTTCGGCACCCGCACCGGATCGGTTGCCGAGTGCCTGGAGTGGGCCGACGCGGCAGCGGAGCCCGGCCCGGCGATCCTCGCCGAATCCGGCGACAATCCCACCGGCGGCGGTGTCGGCGACCGCGCCGAGGTGCTGGCGGCGCTGATCGCGCGTGACGCGCGCAATGCCTTGGTGGCCGGCATCGCCGATGCGGCGGCGACTGAGGCCTGCTACGGCGCCGGAGTGGGCGCGCAAGCCGTGCTGCGGATCGGCGCGACGCTGGACCGGGTGGGCAGCCGCCCAGTCGAGACGGCGGCGGAGGTGGTCTTCCTGCTTGACGCCGAGGGTGCCGAGCGGCAGGCGGTGGCGCGGATCGGCGGGATCACCCTGGTGCTCACCGCCCGGCGCCGTCCATTTCACGACCTCGCCGACTTCGCCCGGCTCGGCCTCGATCCCCACGCCGCACGGCTGCTGGTGGTGAAGTCGGGCTACCTGTCGCCGGCGCTGGCGCCGATGGCCAGCCCCAGCCTCATGGCGCTGTCACCCGGCGTGGTGGACCAGGACGTCGCGCGGCTGCCGATCCGGCGCGTGCCCCGGCCGACGTTTCCGTTCGACACCGGGTTCGACTGGCAGCCGGCGGTGCGGGTCTCGGCGCGTTTCCAGGGATGAAGGAAGGTGTCATGCGACCGTTGATCGAGGTGTGCGTCGAGGGCGTTGACGGGCTGCTGGCCGCGCAGGACGGGGGCGCCGACCGCGTGGAGCTGTGCGCGAGCCTGCTGGAAGGCGGTCTCACCCCCAGCATGGGCGTCGTGCGGGAGGCACTGCGCCGGGCGCGCGTGCCGTTCCACGTCATCGTCCGCCCGCGTGGCGGCGACTTCCTGTACTCGGACGCCGAGTTCGCCGCCATGCTGCTGGACGTGGAGAGCCTGCGTGACGCCGGCGTGGCAGGCGTGGTGGTCGGCTGCTTGGGTCCGGACGGGGAGGTGGATGAGCTGCGCACCCGCGCGCTGGTCGAGCGCGCCCGTCCGCTGTCGGCTACCTTTCATCGAGCCTTCGATATGACGCGCGACCCCGCCGAGGCGCTGGAAGTGCTGGTGCGCTGCGGCGTGGACCGCGTGCTGACCAGCGGTGCGCGTGACACCGCCCTGGACGGGCTAGACACCCTGCGCATGCTGCACGAACAGGCCGGCGACCGCATCGTCGTACTCGGCTGCGGCGGGCTGCGCCCCGAAACGATCGGCCGGGTGCGTCGGGAAACCGGCTTGCGGGAGCTGCACTTCTCTGCTGGCACCGAGCGGCCGAGCCGCATGCGCCACCGCAACGCGGAGGTGGCAATGGGCGGGACAGGGCTGGAGCGCGAGTATACCAACACGCTCACCGATCCCGACTTGGTTGCCCGCACCATCCGCGCTGCCGTGGAAGGATAAACCTCAAGGCTCTTATTGGGTTCCAAGGTGGTGACGGGTTCGTCACGCAACCAGGCGGACGATGAGAACGCCAAGCAGGGCTTTGCCGCGTCGGCGGGCATTGTGCACGAACTGAAAGAAGCCGAGATAAAAAAACGGCAACTTGTCTTGCGAGAGGGACCATGAGGAAGTGTGGGGGTGTCACGCCGCCGCGGCTTGACCGGCGCTGGCTGGGTTGTCGTTGGCCAGCCCTGGATGCCACCGCTCGAACATGGGCCGGAGAGTGCTATCAAGGGCGCGGGTGCGGGTTTGCAGCAGCAGGTGCGCGCCCTGCCGGGTCCACTGCATCTGCTGGCGCTTGGCGAAACGCTTGCTGACCAGCGCGTTGACCGTGCTCTCGGCCATCGCCGACGAGATGCGCTCGCCGGCGCGGAACCGCTCGCCGTAGTTGATTAGGCTGCTGGCGTTCGACCTGGTGCAGGCGGCGAACTCCTGCGCCGACCGGGCGAACTTACCGAGGTGCGGGTAGTCCAGCTCCAAAGCTTTCACGTCGTCACGCAGGTCGTCGGCGTGTTGCTGGGCGCGATAGGGGTTGCCGTGCCAAAGCAGCCACTTTGTCCGCTCCAGACCGCTCAGCAGCCGCGCCCCCTCCTTCTCGTCGTGGTGGGCGACCCCGCGGGCATACTGCTCCAGCAGCGTCAGGCGCATGGCGATATGGAACCAGTCCAAGACGTGCTGATAGCGTCCGTCAACGTGGTGGAAATTGGTGTAGGATGAGGTGGCCGTGGATCATGCGGCTACGGTGGAAATCTGGTCTGGTGTGCGGCGTAGGGCACCAGCGACGCCCAACGTGCTTCCAGGAACAGCCGCTCCGGCGCGACATGGCCGGGGATGAAGTCGCGCAACGGCGGCAGGGTGGCTGGGCCGTCCTTGCGCTGGCACGCGCAGCGGTGCAGCCGCGGGCTGGCGAGGGGCACCGGACCAGCATACCGCGCCCGGCGTCACCGCGTCGCTGGCACCCCACACTTCCTCATGGTCCCCTTCCTCGCCGCCCTTTGATCATGCCGAGCCGACCACGGCAGCGGGGGGCGCCCCGTTTCGGCAGGATGCCCCCGCTCGGCATGAACACGTGTCCTCAACCCATCCCACGCAGGGAGCAGCAGGCCCCGAATGGGTCCGCATTGGCGCCGCAATGTCCGTCGAACGCCTGCTGCGGACGCTTCGTCGGCGGGTTCCCCCCTCCACCCATCCGCGACGCCCGGCCGCTTATGGAACCGGCGAAGCCGGCCGGGCGGCTACCGCCGGCGTCTTGACACATGGCCATGCGGGGTATGTTCGAACCGCTCGTAATGCTGCCGGAGCAGGTCGATGCCGTAGTCGTTGCCGTTGGGCGTGCGCACGATGGTGTGGGCGTGGAACCGCTCAGGCTCGGCGTTGTCGAGGAACACCCCGGCATGGTGGTCGAACTCGATCATGATGACTGGGCTGTGAACGCGGTAGAAGAACGGGCTTCTTTCCAGATCGGTGCCTCCGATCCAGGAAAAATGCGTCTGGTCCAGGTGATGCTCGATCTCGGCCATCTTCAACGTGTCGTGGCCATGCGGGAGACGCCCGGCATAGGTTGCCATCAGCCGGAGCAGAAGCTCGCGCTGGCTGCGCGTCAGCTCGGAGGCGGCGATGCCCTCGTAAGGCTGGAGCAGGTTGTCCTCCCCGGCGCCGGCGCGGTGCCGGCCGTTGAGTTGCCCGGCCAGGTGCGGCGGCAGGTCGGCAGCCTGCATCGACGGGTGGATGACGGCCTTGCCCTGCTGCAACGGCGACAGGGCGCGTATCAGATCAAGCCCATGCGCCTGCTCGTCGTCGAAGACCCGCAGGCCGGCGTAGGGACCCTCGGTCTCGTCGGAAATCCGCGGCTCGGCGCCGATGAAGGCCGGGGTGATCACGATCTGGCCGCCGAGCACGAACACGTTGAGGTCGAGGTGATGGCCGGACACCTGCCAGCCCCATGGCCCGTCGTCCGACGGCGTGCCGAAGACCGTCAGCCAGTACATCCATTCCGTCAGGTTGCGGCCGCGGTCATGGATCAGGTGGCCCAGGAAGGCGTTGAGCTGCATCGCCGTCCTGACGTCTCGGAAGCCCTTGGCGCTGAACGTGGCCTCGAACAACGCCAGCGCGCGCCGGCGGACCGTGTCCGAGGCCTCCTCCAGCAGCACGCCATGGGGGGCATAGGGCATGAACGCGTTGCACCAAAGCCGGCGTTGATAGGCATCGAGGGGGAGGGTCGCCGCCTGTCGCTGCTGCGGCGGCAGGCTTGCCAGGAAGTCGCGCGCCGCCTCCGTGACCGCGCGGGTTGACAGGCCGGTTTCCTTCAACTCGTAAAGGTCGGGCATCGGATGCCCATCGGTCGTCACCCCGACGAACGGCACCTTCGCCGCAGGCTCGATCCGACTGAAGGTCCTCTGGAACTCCTCGGGCAGATTGGACATGTCGAAGATCGCGTGCCGGAAGCCGCTTGTGTCCAGGCCGACGCCGAACCCGCGGTAAACCGGTTTGGACATGGACGGAGTCCTCCAAGAGGCAGGCCTGCACCGACGGCCCGGACGTCGAGGTCATCGCGGCGTCTCGTCGCCGAGGGCCGCGGACGGCCGCAAGGCGCGGCGGGCCAGCACCGCGGGCGCCGTTTCCCGTATGCCAAGCCCGACCGCCACGCCCAGGGCCATGGCGAGGATTGCAAGGTAGAGCGTGTACTGGATGCCGAACCAGCCCGCCACGTGGCCGGCGATCGCCGGGGCGATGCCGCCGCCGAAGACCTCGCCGACGCCGATGGCGACACCGGACGCGGTCGCCATCAGCTTGGCCGGCACCGACTCGGCGCTGAGCGGGCCGACGGTCAGCGTGATGTTGGCGAAGTTGAAGAAATTGACGGCGAACAGCACGGCGAACAAGGTGCCCGGGTCGGCGCCGATCCGGGTCAGCAGGATCAGCGACGCCAGGGCCGCCAGGCTGCAGCCGACCATCACTGGCTTGCGGCCCACGCGGTCCGACAGCCACGGCATGAGCAACGTGCCCGCCGTCGCGCCGAATCCGACAGCCGACAGCACGAAGCCCATCGGGGCGAGGTCCAGGTGAAGGTAGTCCGTCAGATAGCTTGGCAGCATCGCCGTCGTCACGATCAGGCAGGTCAGCCAGCACAGCATGCCAACCATGGCGAGCAGCACGTTGCGATGCTGGAACACGTCGGTCCAGGCATGGTCGCCCGCATCGTGCGTGGCGGTGTGCAGGGCGGCGGTTTCGGCCGAAGGCGTGCGGAGGGTCCGGAACAGCAAGTAGCTCACGATCAGGCCCGGCGGCGCCACGACCGCGAATATCACGCGCCAATCCACGACCTGCAGCATCTGGGTCACGAAGATCGGCGCCAGCCCCAAGCCGAACAGCGGCAGCGCCATCTGCTGGATGCCGAGGTTCAGGCCATGCCGGCTCGGCTTGGAGGCTTCGAGCGTGGCGATGATGCTGGGCGGCGTGTAGGCGCCGTCCGCCAGCCCCATCATGGCCCGGATCACCAGCAGGGACGCGATCCCGCCGGCAAGGCCGCTGAGCCCGACCAACAGCGAGAAGGCCACCATGGCGCCGACCACGACCCGGCGGCGCCCGATGCGGTCCGAGAGCTGTCCCATGAAGAAGCCGGCGATGCCCCAGGCGACCGACAAGATGCCGCTGATGTAGCCCAGGTCCTGGTAGCTGAGGTTCAGCTCGCGCATCAGCGTGGGATACATCGGCAGGATCATGAAGCGGTCCAGGCCCACCAGGCCGAAGCCCAGGCACAGCAGCAACACAGCCTTCGCTTCGTATCGCGTGTCCCACTGGCCGTTTGACGTGCTCAAGGAGAGATTCCCATGTGATGCGGCTTTGATCGTCGCTCAGTCATGGCGCAGACGCAATTGGATAGCTGGGGAACCGTGGCAGCGTGATGGGGCGGACGCCCTCATGCCTCCCCTTGTTTCGCTTCAATGACCGAGATGGTCCGGGGTCTCGCGCCGGTTCGAGCTGGATCGCCTGACGGACGGGTGGTGACAAGCGGCTGGGCGGCCTTGCGAGCCGGGCCGGGATGCGGTTCCAGGCCCTCTGATTTGATGCACGGGGCTGGACGATGCCGACCAAGAAGCCGCTCTCGTTCGAGGGCCCCGCTGCTCGCGGCACAGCCCGTCTTCCGCGAGATGTTCGGTGCGATCTGAAAATGAGGGGAACCCTGAGCCTCACAACAACAATGGATGATCACCTCCCTTGCGGCGGGAAGGCGGCGTAGCGTTGTGGAGCAGGCTGCGGATCGCGATCCAGACCACCTGTATACCGGCCGTCACCGCACGAAGGTCGTGTGCGGCAAGACGGGCGCCGATCCCGACATCACCGCCCGGCAGCGTGCTTGCTGCACCGTAAAGGCCGGGGATCGCGGCGAAGCCGGCGGTCAGCTCTGCGGCCAAGGCCTCCACCCCATCGGTGCGCCCAGGGGTTGCGAGCAGGACGGAGCCGAAGGCCGCGCATCGCGCCGTCCTCCCGCGACCCAGCCCGCTTATGTCCATGCGCTCGACCAAAACGGGATCCTTCCTGTCGCAGCGCAGGATCTTGGTCGAGGCGAGCCGTCGAAAACAGCGACCCGTCGCTTCGGGATCATGGATCGTGAAGGCATCCGACACCAGCGCGACGCCGCCGGCGGCACAGTCGATCTCGATCGCCTGGTCCAGCGCCGCATCCGGGAACAGTATGCGCGGTTCGGGCAGGTACTCCATGTATCCGCCCTCCTCGACCGTGATGGTCACCCTTTCCTCGGTCGTGAGACCAGGATCGGCGCGGTGGATCGAGGAGGCGCCTTGCGTCGTGACATGGGCCGCCGCGCCGCCTTGCACATGGAATTGCTGGCGCAGGCGGTCTCCGCCGTGCATCGCGCCACTGCTCGTCTGCAGGATGACCGTCAGCATGTGGGCCGGGACGCGGTCGAGCGCGAAGGTCCGCGTCAGCACGAAGGGCCAGCGGAAAAGCCGGCGACTCAGAACGGTTCTATCGCCACGGCGCGCAAAAACGAGGTCAAGCTGGGCGCGGGCTTCCCGCGCAGGCTCCTCAGGCGCGGAACAACACATCATGCTCGATCGTTGAGACCACGGCGTCGATCCCCTCGCCCTTGCGGCAGTTGGTCAGGAGCACCGGGCGGTTGTCGCGCACGGCGAGCGCCTGCCTGCGCATCCGCCCCAGGTCCACGCCGACATGCGGTGCGAGGTCAGTCTTGTTGATCACCAGGAGGTCGCAGCGGATCACTCCCGGGCCACGCTTGCGCGGGATGTCGTCGCCGCCCGCGACGTCGATCACGAACATCCAGAAGTCGGTAAGGTCGCGAGAGAAGGTCGAAGCCAGGTTGTCGCCGCCGCTTTCCAGCAAAATGAGCTCCACTCCGGGAAAGCGGCGTTCGAGTTCGTCCGCGGCCTCGATGTTCAGCGTCGGGTCCTCGCGGATCACCGTATGCGGGCAGGCGCCGGCCTCCACGGCCGACACGCGGGCGGGGTCGATCAGCCCGGAACGCCGGATGCGTTCGGCGTCCTCGGCCGTGACGAGGTCGTTGGTGATGACCGCGAGGTCGATGCCCCGCTTCAGCAAGGCGGGAATCAGCCGCTCCACCAGCGCCGTCTTCCCCGAGCCTACCGGACCGCCGATGCCGACACGCGCCGCCGCGATCCGCCGGCCAGCCGCACGCGCTGCCTCGTTCATCGCAGCATGTACCTTCGGGCGAGAGGCACCTTCACGGCGGGCGGGCACATCAGCAGCTTGCCATCGGCCCGCACCTCGAAGGTTTGCGGATCGACCTCGACGACGGGCCTGGCGTCGTTGCGCACCATGTCGGCCTTGCGCAGCTTGCGCACGTTCTTGATGGGGACCATGCGCTTGCCCAGGCCGAGCTTGCGCCCGATGTCGGCCCGCTCGGCCAGCCTTGACACGAAGTTCACGCCCAAGTGCTGCGGCGCCGCCCCCAGGGCGCCCCACATCCGTTTCTGGATCATCGGCTCGGCAAGGCCGAGGCTGCCGTTGCCGTCGCCCATCGCGGCCCAGGCGATGAAGCCGTTCTTGATCACCATGTATGGCTTGATGCCGAACGAGGCCCGCGGCCACAACACGAGGTCGGCCATCTTGCCCACCTCGATCGACCCCACGTGATGGTCGATCCCGACCGCGACTGCCGGGTTGATCGTCAGCTTGGCGACGTAGCGTTTGATGCGCTCGTTGTCGGCCCGCGCCGTCGCCTCCTCCGGAAGGCGGCCTATGCGCTGCTTCATGACGCTGGCAAGCTGCCAGCAGTTGGCGACGTTCTCGGCCAGCCGTCCCATGCCCTGCGAGTCGGTGCCGAAGATCGAGATGGCGCCCATGTCATGCAGGAAGTCCTCCGCCGCCGCCGATTGGGCACGCACGCGGGCCTCGCCGAAGGCGACGTCCTCGGGCACATTGTAGTTGAGCTGGTGGCAGATCATCGTCATCGGCACCCCTTCCTCCATTCCGTAGCTCGTGTAGGGGTTGGTCGGATTGGTAGAGGACGGGATGACGTTCTCGTAGGAGACCACCTTGAGCAGGTCGGGCGCATGGCCGCCGCCGGCACCCTCGACGTGGTACATGTGGATGGTCCGCCCCTCGACGGCGGCCATGGTGTCCTCGCAGAAGCCGAACTCGTTGATCGAGTCGGTGTGCAGGTGGACGGCGAAATCGTTGCGGTCGGCTGCCACGAGGCTCTGGTCGATCACCGCCGGGGCGGCGCCGAAGTCCTCGTGGATCTTCACCGACATGCCGCCTGCGGCGACCGATTCCTCGACCGCCTCGGCGTTGGACGCGCCGCGTCCAAACAGCGCGTAGTTGAGCGGCGAGAACTCCGTCGCTTGCAGGAAGCGGCCGAACGTGGTCGTGCTGCCGCTGCCGACCTCGAACAGCGGCCCCGGGCCGTTGCCGATCATGGTGGTCGTGCCGCCCGCAAGAGCATGGTCCGACTGCTCGGGCGATGCCAGGTGCGCGTGGGACTCGACCGCGCCGGCGGTGACGATGAAGCCTGCGCCGGCCACCGGGGAGGTCGTCTGCCCCACCACCATGTCGGGATGGACGCCAGGCATGACGTCGGGGTTGCCGGCCTTGCCGATGCCGACGATCCTGCCGTCGCGGATGCCGATGTCGGCTTTGATGATCCCGGAAACCGCATCGATGATCGTTGCGTTCTTGACGACGATGTCGAGGATCTTGTCCGACGACTTCAAGGAGCCGTTGATTCCCTCGCCGTCGCGCAGGTTCTTGCCCGCGCCGATCAGCAACTCGTGCCCGTAGGTGGTGAAGTCGTGCTCGATCTCGGCGAACAGCTCGGTGTCGCCGAGACGCACGAGGTCGCCCTTCGTGGGTCCGTAAAGCTCGGCGTAGGCTTGGCGGCTCAGTCTTGCCATGGTGTCCCTATGCTCCCAGGTAGCCGCGCGCCCTGGCCAACAAAAGCGATCGTTGCTTCGCCCCCGCCTCGTCCAATGGACCGTTCGCCAGCCCGGCCTGCCCGCGCACGATGCGGTCCCCGGTGATCGGCACCAGCCGCACCGCCTTGAGCACGCCCGGTTCGAACCGGATGCCGGTTCCGGCGGGCCGGTCGATTTTCATGCCCCAGGCGGCGGCGCGGTCGAACCGCATGGCACGGTTGATTTCGAAGAAATGGGTGTGGCTGCGCACCTGCACGTCGCGGTCGCCGGTGTTGACGACGTCGATCGTCACCGCCGGCAAGTCGGCGAACATCTCGATGTCGCCGCCGGTCGAAATGATCTGGCCGGGAACGACGTCGTCCAGCAGCGGCTTGCTGCCCGGCCCGACCGGCTCGAACAAAGCCATGACCTTGGTGCCCTCGGCGAAAAGGCACTCGATGTAGAGCATGGGGACCATCTCGGCGACGCCCGGCTCGACGAGATGGGTGGTCAGCAGGCGGCTCGCCATGTCGCGGATCTCGTCGTATGGCAAGTCGCGGCGGGCTGCGACCATCACCTCGTCAGTCAGGAAGGCAACCGCCTCGGGATGGCTGAGCCTGATTCCAAGGGAGCGGTTGCGCCGGGCTATCTCGGCGGCCGTGAAAACAACGAGGCGATCCATCTCGGTCGGCGACAGGTTCATCATGGCATGGCCCTCAGTCAGGTCGTGAACATGCGCACCGGGCGGGACCGCGCACGCGACACCGCAATATCGATCAGCGGCGTGAAGCTGGACGGCACGACATCCTCGGACAGAGGGCGCATCAGCAGTTCCGCAAGGGTGGTCCGGGCGGTTTGCAGGGCGTCTTGCGCTTCGACGTGGCCGATGCTGCCAAGCCGGACGGCGGCGCTGACGAGGCCGTTGGCCAGCGTCCAGCCCGAAACCAGCTCGGCCGCGTGAAGCTCAAGGCCTGCGTCGCGGAAGACGACGGCCTGTGTCACGGGCAGGTGGCCGAGGCGGGAATCGGTGGCTAGCAGGGCGCGGTAGGCGATGGACAGCGGCCCGCCGCGCCGCGCGGAGACCCCAAGCAACGCCCGTCCCGCCCGGCGCGAGCCGTCGCGCATCGGTGCCGAGGCGGTAGACACCTCTGCAAAACGGTCCACCGCGGCGACCGCCTCCAGCGAGCCGGCCCGATAACCTCGGGCCAGCAAGGGTCGATCCATGCTGTTCCAGCGGAAACGGAGGTGCTCCCAGATGAAATCCTCAAGATCCTGTCGGCTGTCCAGCAACCCATCCGCCGCGAGCCCCTCCACTCCCCACGAGAAGGCGAAGCCGCCGGCAGGATAGGCGCTGTCGCCGTACTGCATCAGCGCCAGCGCCGTTGCGACATCAAACATCGGCATGCTCCGTAACCTCTCCCCCGTTGAGGAGGTGCTGCAGCCGGGCGCGATAATCGGTGAGCGGCCCGTCGAGCAGGACGACGAGGCAGTCGCCCTCGAAGCGCACCCGCCAGTGCAGGTTTCCCGCGTTCCAGCCAAGCTTCAGCGCCGCTGCCGGGTCGGCCGGACGCAGCCGCCAGATGGACTGTTGCCCAAACCGGGCGATGATCGCCGTTTTGCCGTCGATGTAGAGCAGCGCGCCGTTCGTCAGCTGCTCGTCGCGATCAAGGCTGACGGCGCAGTCCGTGCCACGATCCGTCGTGAGGCGGAAACGCTTTCGCCCGGCCTCGTCCGGCGGCACGAACAACAGCTCGATGCTGTCGTGGTGCTCGAGGTCGTGCAGGCGGGCCTGGAAAGCCGCGTCCGACTCATGGCCGATGATGCCGTGCAACCTCAACATCAGCGATCCCCGTGCGTCTGCCAGCCCATCAATGGGTATTGAACACGTGTTGATAGGCGGCAACGGCAGCTTTCAGCGCGTCCACTTCAACGGGGGTGGGCCGCGAAGGGTCCGCCGCGGCGGGCAGGCTGCCGAACTTCATCAGGCAGGCCATTAGGAGCAGCCGGGCCTTGGTCGAGGTGAGGTTCAGGCCCGCGACCGTCAGCGGGTCGGGATCAGCAAAGCCCTCGGGGTAGCCGCGCCCGACCCGCACGACGGGCGCGCCGCTGAAGCTGGCCCGGCGCAGCATGGCGGCCCGCAGCTCAGAGGTTGCGGACCCATAGGGCACCAGTCCCTCGATCACGAAGCCGCACAGCCGTCCGCTTTCGAGACGGTGACGGATCAGGAAGCCGAGGTCCGCCTCGGCGGCCGGGTCGTCACCGAACATGTCGGCGACGTAGCCGCCATCCTTGACGATGGAGACCAGCGGGATGGCCTCGGGCAGCAGGCGGCCCTGGTCGTCCTTGATGGCAACTTCGACCCGTTCAACGCCGTCCCCGGCCAGCCGTGTCGCGGTGGCCGTCCGCGGCAGGCGCGTGATGTTCACAGCGGAGTCGGCGGTGTGCCGATAGGCTGGGACGTACATGAGGTACGGCGCGCCGGTGTGCGTCAGCTGCCCAAGGATGCCGCCATGGCCGCCAGTCGCCACGTAGCCGCCGGGCCGCGCATCGACCTTGGCGACTTCGCGCGCCGCGAAGAACTGCTGTTCCTGGATGACGACGGTTCCCGCCCGGTTGCCGCCCTTGCCATCCTCCCAGATGCGCGACGCGATGTAGGTCACGGAGTCCACGATGTTGGCCGGGCCGTCGTTGCTGACCTGTCCCTGCGGGCGCTGGGCGGCGTTGCAGGCAATCGGAAGCCGCGTGTCGATCAGCAGGTTGAACCAGTAGGCGGTTTCTTCGATCTGTGGGCTGCCCTGGGTCCAGATCGCGCCGTCATAGTCGCCCGACGACAGGATCGACTGCACGTCGTTGGTGATCTGGGCGAGCACCGGGCGCGGCGGCGATTTCGCGAGGTGGTGCGGCTTGTAGGCGAAGAAGTCCCAGCCCAGCCGTTCGGCGGGCAAGTCGCCTTCGCCTGTGACCCGCTCAGCAGCGGCCAGCCCCTTGGTGAAGCCACCGGGCGGGGCCACGCGGTAGAAATCGACCTGCGCCCGCCCGCCGATGAGGTTGGCCTTGCCGTCCGCGCCGACCGACAGGCGGTCGATCTCCTCGAAGCTGCGAGAGCCGTCGGGGAAGAAGCCCTGCCGCGTCGTCGTGCTGCCCGGCGCCGTCGTCTCCTCTTCCCAGGGCGAGCCGTCGCGCTGCACCGCCATGTAGGGCAACGGGTAGAGGCCATCCTCGGGTGACAGCTCGATCTCATAGACAGGCTTGCCGCCTTCGGTCCGGCGCTCGGTGCTGAAAACGCCGTCCGTGCCGATGTAGCCGTCCGGCGGCCCGTATAGCTCCGCGGCATCGGCTTCGAGTGGATGGGCGGAGAACTGCTCGACATAGACCTTTACCGGCGCCGCGAGTCGCTGGGCCCGAAGCGGGTCGAAGGCGAGCGCGCTGCCATCCTCCGCCACAAGGGGCGCCATGCCGTCGCGCAGCCGAGCCTTGTTGGAGGTGACCAGCGGCGGAGTGTTCTGGATCGTCGCGGTCGGCCCCGCCAAATGGGCAATGCGGATTTTGCTCATCGTCCAGCCTCCGTCAAACTCTGAAGTGCTTCTTGGTCATCATCGGGTGCAATGCCTGGATCGCGCACTGGGTATGGAGCCATTCCGGGTCAGGTGCGGCGTTCGCTGCTCCCCGAGCCGTGTCGATGGTGACGGCGTCGCCGCTCGCAGCGGTGGGCGCAGGCTTCAGCGTCGCCTGGAGATTGCCCTGTTGGCAGGCCTTGACGCTTGGTTCGAGGTGATGGCTGGCCAAGGACTTACTCCTGCAAGGACAAGCGTTGAGTTCATTGTGAATCTAGACTGCCGGCATGGCCGCCGCGCCGAAAGCGAGCTTGTGCGCGACGATGCCCACCCTGACGCAGCGCGCCATGTGGCCGTCGGCGTCGGTGATCGGCGGCGGCATCGCGACGGTGCAGTCCGGGCCGGCGAACTTGCACCGGGGCGCGAAGCTGCAACCCTCGGGTAGCGCGCGCAGGTCGGGTGGGCTGCCGGCGATGGCTTCGAGCGCCAGGTTGCGGTCTTGGTCCTTCGCCGTCGCCGCCAGCATCGCCTTGGTGTAGGGGTGCTGCGGCGCGAGCAGGACATCGCCTGCGTCGCCGTATTCGACGATGCGCCCCGCATACATGACGGCCACCTGGTCGGCGATCTGGGCCGCGACGCCGAGGTCGTGGGTCACGAAGATCATCGCCATGCCCATCTCGCGCTGGATCTTGCGCAGCAGGACCAGGATCTGGATCTGCACGGAGGCATCGAGGGCGGTCGTCGGCTCGTCGGCGAGCAGGAGGCTCGGACGGCACGCCAGCGCCATGGCGATCACCACGCGCTGGCGCAGCCCGCCTGACAACTCGTGCGGATAGGCCCTGAGCCTTCGCTCGGGCGATGGCACGCGCACCAGTTGCAGCAGCTCCAACGCGCGGGCCAGGGCCGCCTGCCGGCTGACGTGCTCGTGGCGGCGTACCGTTTCGACGATCTGGTCGCCTATCCTGTACAGCGGATCAAGCGCCGTCATCGGCTCCTGGAACACCATGGAGACCAGGGAGCCGCGCAGCCCGGTCATCGCACGCTCGCTGAGTGCGCCGATGTCGTGCTCCGCGACGTTCATCCTGCCTTCGATCACGGTCCGCTTCTTGGGGTGCAGGCGCAGCAGGGACCGCATCATGACCGACTTGCCGGAACCAGACTCCCCGATCACGCACAGCACCTTGCCGCGCTCAAGGTCGAACGAGATCCCGTTGACCGCCCGCACCGTCGCTTCCCGGCTGACGAACCTGACGCGCAGGTCATCAACGCGCACGAGCGGGGCCGGGTGCGGCACGGCCTGTGACACGCTGGGAGATGCTATTTGGCTCACCGCGCTTCTCCGTTGCCGCTCAGGCGGCCGCAGAGGCAGGCGCGCTGCTGTGCCCCGATCCGGGATGGACCATGTGGCAGGCCGCCAGATGCTGCTGGGGCGAAAGCCTGAGCACGTCGCCGAGCCCGGGCGAGGTGGTCTTGCAGACATCCTCGACGTAGGGGCAGCGGGTGTGGAACCGGCATCCCAGGGGCGGACTGACCGGACTCGGCGGGTCGCCGGCGAGCGGCGCCGCGTCGACGCGCTCGTGCGGGTCCATGTTCAGGCGGCAGGCGAGCAGCGCCTGCGTGTAGGGGTGCTTGGGGTTTTCATAGATCGTGTCCACCGGACCGATCTCGACCAGTTGACCAAGGTACATCACCATGACGCGGTCCGAGATGTAGCGGACGACGTGCAGGTCGTGGGAGATGAATATGTAGGTGAGCTTCAGCTCCTTCTTGATGTCGCCAAGCAAGTTGAGCACCTGCGCCTCGACCGACTTGTCGAGTGCCGAGACGGCCTCGTCCAAGATGAGCAGGCGTGGGTCGAGCGCCAGGGCACGGGCGATGTTTACGCGCTGCTTTTGGCCGCCCGACAACTCGTGTGCATAGCGTTGGCCGAACAGGTTCGGATTGAGGCCGACCTTCTCCATCAACGAGCGCGCCTGCTGCCTGGCGGCTTGGCGGGATGCTCCCTGCACCCTCGGCCCATAAGCGATGGATTGCTCGATCGGCAAGCGTGGGTTGAGCGACGAGGAACTGTCCTGGAACACCATCTGCAGGGAGCGGCGGAGCCCGTCCAGGAGAATGCCGCTCGCTTCGCCCCCCAGGTCGCCGTCAAGGATGAGCTGGCCTGCATCCTTATGGACCAGGTGCATCAGCAGCCGGGCAAGTGTCGACTTGCCGCAGCCCGACTCTCCCACAATGCCAAGCGTCTCACCCTTCATCACGAAGAAGGACACGTCATCGACGGCTTTCACCTCGGCGACCTGGCGGTTGAGCAAGCCGGCGCGAATAGGGAAGTATTTCTTGAAACCCTCGACGATCAGCATGGGTTGCGCAGGGCCGCCACGGTCGCGGGGATCGGCGGCCTTTTGCGTGGCCATAAGGTCACTCATTGCGATGCTCCCGATCAGGTCCTGACGTCCATGGCCTGGCGCAAGCCGTCGCTCACCAAGTTGAAGGCGACGGAGGTGACCAGGATGGCGATGCCCGGGATGGCGCTGACAAGCGGCTGGACGTAGATCGACTGGCGCAGGGTCGCAAGCATGAGCCCCCAATCCGCCGTCGGCGGCGAGACGCCCAGGCCGAGGAAGGACAGTCCCGAGGCGAGGATGATGGAAACCGAGACCAGCGTGGAGGCATACACCAGCACCGGCGAGATCACGTTGATGAGCACGTGCGTGAACAGGATGGATACCGTCGAGGCGCCGGTCGCACGGGCGGCATCGACGAACTCCATCGTCCTCACCTGGGTGGTCGCGGTTTCCGCCACCCGGCAGAGCGGCGGAATGAGCACGACCGTAAGGGTCAGCAGCTGGTTGGTGATGCCTCCGCCCAGGCTGCCGGAAATCGCGATTGCCAGGAGGATTGACGGAAACGCGAAGAAGACGTCCATCGTTCGCATGATCGCCATGTTGACCTTTCCGCCGTAGTAGCCGGCCACGACACCAAATAGGCCGCCGATCAAGGTGCTCAGCACGACCGGCAGGATGCCCATGGTGAGGGAAATGCGGCCGCCGTAGAGGAGCCGGCTCAGCATGTCGCGCCCCTGCTCGTCCGTGCCGAGCATGTAGTTCCGGTAACCGACGGGTCGCAGGCGGTGGGCCATGCTGGACTTGTCGGGGTCCATCGGCGCGAGCCAAGGTGCGAACACCGCCGAGGCCACGATCAGCAGGATCACGGCCATGCAGAACAGCGTCACGTGATCGTAGCGCAGCCGTTGCCATACGCTGCCCCAATAGCTTTGCACGCGGCTGAAGGAGCCGGTTCGCGCGCCGGCTGTCGGAAGGTGTCTGCGACGACTCCGGACATTGGCGGTCTCCGTCAGCTTCGCTTGATGCGGGGATCGATCAGCGATTGCATGAGGTCGACCAAGAGGTTGATCAGCACGAAGGCCGTCGCCAGGACCAGGATCGTGCCCTGCAGCAGGGGAATGTCGCGGGTCTGCACCGCCTTGTTCAGGAGGTAGCCGGTCCCCGGCCAGGTGAAGACGGTCTCGACCAGGACGGAGCCGCCGATGAGGTAGCCGAGCTGGAGGCCCAACATGGCAATCGCCTGCGGCATGATGTTGCGGATGGCATGGACCACGACCGACGCTTCGCTGAGTCCCTTGGCGCGCAGGGTCTGGATGAAATCCTGGTTCAGGATCTCGGCGATCGAGGAGCGGGTCGTGCGGGTCATGATCCCGAGCGGCGGCAGGGCCAGGGCGATGATCGGTATGACGGCGAACTTGAGGCTGGCCCATTGGAAGTAGCTGAAATTCCCGGAGCCGTTCGCACCCATGCCCGTGGCCGGGAGCAGGGACAGGTTCACCGCGAACACGATCACCAGGATGACAGCCAGCCAGAACGGCGGCACGCTGATGCCGAACACCGCCACCCCCGTGATCAGCTTGTCCGCGAGCTGGCCCGAGCGGTAGGCGGCGATGACGCCGAAGATCATGGACAAAACGAACGCCAACACCACAGAGATGAGCGCGATCACGGCCGTGTTGGCGAAAGCATGCATCACCTCCCTGGCCACCGGCGTATTGTTGGCAATCGATGTGCCGAGATTGCCGACGAGAACCTTGCCCAGCCAGATGAATTACTGGATCGGCAAGGGTTGATCGAGGCCGTAGGCGGCGCGCAGCCTTGCGGCATCTGCGGCGCTGGAGGTGGGCGACAGCAGGTTCTGGATCGGGTCGCCCGGCGCGATCTGGACGAGCGCGAAGCAGATGACCGTGACCCCGAGCAGGATCGGGACCGTCAGGACGATGCGCCGGGCCGCATAGAGCCACATCACACGCCTCTAATGTCGGGCTGGAGTTTCCAGGATGCCCGGTGCGCGCTGGGCAGACCCGCACCCATTCAGGGCGACACCACGATGGGAGTGAGGTCTTGGAACCAACTTTGCGCCTGGACGAAGCCGGAGAGCTTGGGGGACAAGGCGCGGGGGTTAAGGTCGTGCACGATGTAGAGTTCAGACGCGTCGGCGACGGCCTGCTCGTTCATCGCGGTGAGCAGGGCGTTGCGCTTGTCGGCATCGAACTCACCGACGGCTTCGGCACCCAGCTTGTCGATTTTCGGGTCAGAGAAGTTGCCCCAGTTGCAGCAGGCCGGCGGGGCGTAGGACGTCATCCACTTCTTGAGGATGCCCTGCACGGCGTCGATCGGCGCCATGGAGAAGTTGATGGCGTTGTAGTCGTATTTCTTGGAGCCCGCGAGGAACACGCCGATCAGCGCGTTCCAGTCCATCGGCTCGAGCTGCGCCTTGAACCCGACGGCTTCAAGCTGCTCCTTGACGAGTTCGTTCATCGGCAGCGGCTGCATCTGGCCGGAGCCGGAGGTCGAGATCCCCACCTTGATCACGCAGGGGCTGCACCCGGCCTGCTTCAGCAGGGCCTTGGCCTTCTCTGGATCGTAGTCGTAGCCGACGGGCTTGCCGTACCAGGGCTGCGACGGGATCAAGGTCTGAGTGGCGGCCACGGCCACGCCCTGCAGCATGTCGACCATGTCCTGCCGGTTCATCGCGTAGTTGGCGGCTTGGCGCACCCGGATGTCGTTGAACGGCGGGATGTCAGTCCGCAGCAGGTAGTCCCAGTTGTGGGGGTAGGGAACCATGACAATCCTCATCCCAGCCTGCTTGAGGCGCGGAATGGTGTCGGGCGAGGGCGCCTCGACGAAATCGACTTGGTCCGCGAGCAAGGCCGCCGCACGGGTCGAGGCCTCCGGCATCGGCAGCAGAACGAGGCGGTCCTGCTTGGGAATCCTCTGCGGATCCCAGTACTTGTCATACTTCACGAGCTCCAGCCGCTCGTGCGGCACGACCTTATCGAACTTGTACGGCCCGGTTCCCGCCGGCTGCTCCATGTAAAGCGCGTAGTCGTTGCCGGCCTTCTGCACCGCGCAGTTCGAGATCATGTAGTACATCGCCATCTCATTGGGGAACAGCGAACTCGGCACTTTGGTGTTGATGGCGACCGTGTAGTCGTCGAGCTTGTCGACGCTGGCGATGTTGGCGACGTAGGTGCCCATCTGACCGACATGGCGCGGGTTGAACTGCGACGCCTTGGGATCCACGACGCGCGCGAAGTTCCAGATCGCCGAGTCGGCGTTCCAGGGGCAGCCGTCGTGGTAGGAGACGCCCTGGCGGAGCTTGTAGATCCAGCGCTTGTCGTCACCGGGATCGACGGCCCAGCTGGTGGCAAGGCCCGGGACGATCCCGGCTGCCTTGTCGGAGCTGGACAGGTCCCAAAGCGCCAGTCCGTCGTAGAGCGTGTATCCGGCGAAGCGGTAGCCTTCGTAGCCCTGATCGGGGGCACCGGTGTAGTCTGGGATGTCAGCCGCCGTCATGGCGACCCTGAGAACCGACTCTGCGGAGGCATGCCCGACGGCTGCACCGCTCGACGCAAGGGCGGCGCACACGGCCAGCTTCAACGCGCCTCGAATTTTCCATGCAGCCATGTGCTCACCCCGGAGATCGAACGCGCCACTCGGAACAGCGCTCAAAACTGCGTTTTGCAAACATCGTGCCACAGTCTTGCAAACATCGTGCCACATTGGCGCGACCTAGCATGGGCAGAAGTAATCGGGACGGAGCAACCCTCCAATTTTGTTACCTTTTTGCATTGCAAGAAGACACCGCCAGCATGGTGGAAGGCGGTGGAGCCAGGGACATGTTGACAAAGCAAAATAGAAAACTGCAGGCGCGCGAACCGCAGTAAATATGCGCAAGAATGCGGCAGAGTGACTGTTTGTTGCACCATTAATGTTGTTGTCTTCAAATTACCTCCTGAGTAAGGTGATGCCATTCCACTCTTTTAGGTGCATTCACCGATGGCATCGCAAAACTTTTCCGAGAAGGACGACGTCGAGCGGCGCTTCCATGCCGCGGGGGTGGTCGTTCCCGCAGACCGCGCCGCGGGTACTTACGCCGGCGCCCGCCGGCTGCTCTCCAGCCTGCATTGGCTGCGCCAACCGCGCCCGGCTGCCGCGGAGCCGTCCAACACCTTCGTGCCAGCACGGGATGTAGTGTGATGGGTCTGCCCTGCCCGCTCCATGAACTCTCGATCGCCGCGGCGGGTCGGGCGCTGCGATCGGGCGAGGTCACGTCAAGCGCGCTGACCGAAGCCGCTTTTGCGCGCATCGACGCGCTCGACCCCGTGCTCAATGCCTTCGTGCTGCTGACGCGGGAGCGGGCCTTTGCAGAAGCCGAGCAGGCCGATAGGGCTTTTGCCGAGGATCGGGACGCAGGCCCGCTGCAGGGCATTCCCTATGCGCTCAAGGACATCTACGCGACGGCGGGGATCCGGACGACCTGCCACTCGAACCTGCTGCGCAACCATGTGCCGGCGGCTGACTGCGCGGTGCAGGAAAGGCTCAGGGCCGGCGGTGGCATCCTGCTAGGCAAGCTTGGGACGTTCGAGTTCGCGATCGGCGGCCCGAGCTTCGACCTGCCGTTCCCGCCGGCACGCAATCCATGGAACCCCGACCATTTCACTGGCGGGTCCTCCTCGGGTTCGGCGGCGGCCGTCGCCGGAGGAATGCTGCGCATGGCAATGGGCTCGGACACCGGCGGGTCGATCCGCGGCCCGGCCGCCCTTTGCGGCACCGTCGGACTGAAGCCGACCTATGGGCGCGTGTCGCGGCGCGGCGTGTTCCCGCTTGCCTACTCGCTCGACCATTGCGGTCCCCTGACCTGGAGCGTCGAGGACACGGCACTGACCATGCAGGTCATCGCCGGACACGACCCGCTCGATCCCGCCTCCGCCGATATCTCGGCGCCAACGGGCTGCCGCTCGGCGCGCAGATCGTGGGACGCCCGTTCGACGAGCCCACGATTCTTCGCATCGGGGCTGCCTATGAGGCGGCTGCCGGAGTCTCCCGGCATCGACCTGCCGACAGACCATCGACTGGCGCAACCGATGCTTCTCAGAGCCTGACTGGAAAAGGGGGTTGAGTGATTTCGGCGGGTTGTGGTTCCG
>CAXSEX010000008.1:0-11936 GCA_964236415.1 uncultured Acetobacteraceae bacterium
AGAGGCTTGAATGGCGGCTTGCCAGCAGGGCCGGCGAATTCGCCACCAGTGTCCGTTCGCTTGACGGCCAGCCGCCACCTCAGAAGCCCGCGCCGGCCTCGCCTTCACACGCTCCGAAGCGGCGGCTTCGGGCACCAATGTCAGGCGCTTATCAGGCGCCGGCCAGCGCAACGCATGCCGCCCTTGCATCCCGCTCCGGCCCGGGAGACAACGGCGCCATGAGAACGGCGGCATGAGTCCGGGCTACCTCCCCTTCGCCGGTGCGCTGCGCCTGCCGGCCTTCGTGTGCGACAACTGCGGCTACTGGCAGCGGCATTTCGCGGCGCCCCCGTCCTGCCCCATGTGCCTGGACGCCCGCCACGTCGTGCCGCAGCACGGCTGGCAGTTCTGGACGCGGGAGGAAGCGCAGGCCCGCTTTCCCTGCCGTTGGGTCGAGCTTGAACCCGGTGTGTGGCGCTTTTGGAACGAGCCGGTGAGCGGCATCGGACCCAGCGCCTACTTGATCCAGACGCCCGGCGGCAACATGGGCTTCGAGGGCTGCCCGGTGTTCAGCGAGGCGGCGCTCCGCCACATCGCGGACCTCGGCGGGATGCAGGTCCTGGCCGCGTCCCACCCGCACGCCTACGGCGCGCTGTGGCAGCTGCAGGACCGCTTCGACCCGGAGCTTGCGCTGCACCCCGGCGACCTCGAATGGTCCGGCGCCTTGCAGGTGAGCTGGCCGTTCGACGACACCCTGGAGCCGCTGCCGGGCCTGTCGCTGCACCTGACGGCCGGGCACTTCGCCGGGCACGCGGTGCTGCACGACCGCGCCCGGCGCATCCTGTTCTGCGGCGACGCGCTGAAGTTCGAGCTGGACCCGGCGGACCCTCGCCGGGCGCTGACCATCTCCGCGCACAAGGCGTTCGTGCGCGGCATCCCGCTCACGCCGAACGAGTTGCGCCGCTACCGGGACGTGTTCGCGGCGCTCGATTTCGTGCAAACCTGGACCCCGTTCGAGCAGGCGGCGAACAGCGGCCGGGCGGAGGCGCTGGCGCTGATCGACGCCATGCTGGCGAGCCGGCCGCACGCGGCACCCGTGCCGCTGGACGAGTTAGGGGGCAGGTTGTAGCTGTCTAAGCGGGCGGCGCTCAACGCGGGTTGCGTGAACTCAGCCACAACGCCCCAGCGATCAAAGGATGAGCTGCCCCTATTTGGGGTTTAAAAGGTTGACGAGAACGTTTGCATTTCGCCCGCGCCCGCTTCGGAACAAATCGAAAACGTTTGCCGATGAGGAGGCGAGCGGCAGATGGGCTTGAAGATCATAGGACTGAGCGAGCTTCGGGAGCGCCTCGAACGCCTGCGCCCCGAGGAGGTGTGGCCAAGGCACTGGTCGAGCAGGCGCAGCGCATAGCGGCGCGGGTGCGGGAGGGCTTGTCGGAGCCGCCGGGCGAGATCGGGCACGACGAGCCGTGGCTCCGGAGCGGCGCGTTGCGGGACAGCGTGGGGGCGCAGACGGAGGGCTTGCAGGCTGCCGTCGGCAGCAGCGACCCGGCCGCCGTGCCGCAGGAGCTGGGCACGGCCCGGATGCCGGCCCGCCCGTTCCTGATGCCGGTGGCGGCGAGCATGGGCGAGGAGGTGGCCCGGGCGGCGGCGGCCGCGGTCGTGGCGGCGCTCCGGGGCGACAGCCCGGACGCCGGCAGCGCGCGCGTTGACTTGTGCGGGGACGGCCCGGACGGCAGCGATCCGCTGTATGGGGGCGCCATTGCGGGCGGGGGTGCCCTCGCCTCCACCAGCAGCGCGAAAGCACCGGGTGCGGGCGGCTATGCCCGGCCTGCCGCGCATCGGTCCAACACGGACAGATTTGATTCCGGCGGCGTCTGGCCCGTGTCGGAGCGGAACGTGTTAAAAGGTCCAGGCGGCACACCGAACCTGCTACCGGGTCACGATGTCACAAACGTCCAGTTCAATCCAGCAACGGGTGTCTTATTTGCCACTCCTCAGGAAGCGGTGAATCACGCCATTGAAAGCATTAATCCTAAATCTATTGCAGAAAACAGGGAGTATAATGGAAAGATTAGAGTCGATCCAATTACTGGTTTGTATTATGCTACTCCACCAGTGCCCGGATCGGAAACAAAAGCAGAACTTACCTTTAACAAAAAGGAAGATCAACTGACTGTAGGTGATTACCATACACACGGAAACTATTTCGGCTACGATGCGCAGGGCAACGAGGTCGTCGGCAACCGGTATTACGATACCATCTCCGGCACAGATAGCGAAAATTTTTCACGGCCTGACAGGGATGGGGCGAGCAATCTCGCAGCCTTCCTTGGCAAGCCCAACTACTTTCTCTGGCTTGGGACACCCAATGGAGCTATCAAGCAGTACTCCACCGCAACTGGTGAGACTACAACCCTTAAGCCCGGAAATTAAGACCGAACAGGAGACAACCTAATGCCCAGTGATATTCCTGATGCTCAAGCGGTGCCCGGCCCTGTGCGCGACGCAGAGATGGCCCTGCGCATTGGCCTGCGCGCGATAGAGGAACGTTTTGGCCGGGCTATGTTGGAAAGGTACATGCCGTATCGGGCAGTTTTGATACATAAAGAGTGGTTGGTGCTGGGAAACTATGACCTGGATGGAAGCATTGCAAAACTGCGGGAGGCGGCCGGCCCTGATAGCTTCGTCAGCGTCCGGGGCGGCGGTGGTGCCCCCGACGCATCCATCTCCGCCGAAGACGGACGGGTTCTGTCGGTGGGCCGCGGGCGATAGATGAACTCCGGCGCACATGCGATGATGCCCCCCAGGCAGCATCCGCATGTGCGCCTTGCAAGCGCCGCTCACCCCGCGCCGGCCGCAACCAGCCGCATTTCCACGCTCAGCCGGGGCTTAGTCATCGCCGGCGTGACGTGCGACCGGTGCACCGTCGTGCCGGCGAACACCAGCGCGTCGCCCGGGCGCAGGCTCGGGCGCCACAGCGCGCCGGGGCCGAACGTCTCGACCACGAGGCGCTCGTCGATCCGGGCGCGCTCCACCGGCACGTCGTGGTCCGGCGGCCCGGCCATCGCGAGCAGGTCGCGCTTGTCCGTAACCACAACTTCCAGGCCGGGCGCATCGACGCCGCATTCGGCCAGGGGAAGCCACACGTTCAGCAGCGGGGTCCGCAGGATGGATTGGTCCTGGTGGAACGGCAGCGCCTGGATATGCGGGCCGGGCACCAGCGCCCGCACGTAGCTGTTCGGGTCCAGCCGAGGCGGCCCGCCCAGGTGCGACCCCGCGAGGGCGCGGATCGCCGGGCAGTCCAGAAGCTCGACCGCCGGCCGGTTGCCGGCCATGATGCCGTGGAGGGCCAGGGTCCGGCGCTGGTGGCTTTGGCGCTGCGGCGGCGCAAGGCACTCCCCCGCGGCGACTCGGGCATCTCGTTCGTCATACAGGTCGCGAGCCGCCGCACCTACGGCGGAAATCAGGCCGGGATCAAGCAATTGCCCGATCTTCAGCACGCCGTAGCGTCGCAGTTTCTCGGCCGCTGCCGTAAGGCTGAACTGCCGACCGTCAATGGAACACCGCGAGCCGGAAGTCCTCTTTTCCAAAAAATGGGATAATCGTGCAAGCATTACTTTTAAGCAACCCTCCCCGCCCTATGGACAGCCTTGGATGGCGACCGTTCTTTAGTTGCATGTATAACAGCGCAGGAATCAAAAGCGATGGGACAGACGGGCAAAGGCGCCTTGCTGCGTGACTCCCAGGGCGGACAACCGGGCAGCGGCCACGGGAGGGCCGACGCGGCCCGGCGACTCGGCATCCGCATCTCCGCCCGCAGCCCCCGGTCCTGAAGCGCCGCACGCGATGCCAGATCAAGCGGAGCGGGTCCAATTCTTCGTCGCGGGCGTGCAGAAGGGCGGCACGACGGCCCTCGACAGCATCCTGCGGGAGCATCCGTCCGTCCAGATGGCGCGGGTCAAGGAGGTCCACCATTTCGACGACGAGGCCATCGACTGGTCGGCGCCGGACCACAGCCGGCTGCATGCGGCGTTCGATTGGGACGCCGCGGGCGTCGTGCGGGGGGAGGCGACTCCGATCACGATCTATTGGCCGAACGCCCTCGAACGCCTGCGCCGCTACCAGCCCCGGGCAAAGCTGATCATCGGCCTGCGCCACCCGGCATTCCGGGCCTTCTCGCACTGGCGCATGGAAACCAAGCGGGGCTGGGACGCCCTGCCGTTCCGGCAGGCAGTCGGGACGGAGGGCCGCCAGCGCGTCCACGATGCGCCGGGCGGGGTGCACCGCGTGTTCTCCTATGTTGAGCGCGGCCTGTATGCCGGTCAGGTCGAGCGCCTGCTGACGCTGTTCCCCCGGTCCCAAATCCTGTTCTTCCGGACCGAGCGGCTTTGGCTGGAGCCGGGCCAGGTCCTCCATGCCGTGCAGGACTTCATCGGGGTGGAGCGCCGCCTGATTGCGCCGCGCCGCTACGTCGTGCCGCTCGACTCGTCCGATCTCGGTCCCATCCCGGCCGAGTCACGGAGGATGCTCGGCCAGGTGTTCGCCGCCGATATCCGGCGCACGGCCGCACTCAGCGGCCTCGACCTCGCGGACTGGCTGCGACCGGACTACCGCGAGCCGATGCCGACGGGTTGATCGGGCAACGCCGCGGCCTCATCTAGCCGGTCATGGCCACCATGCGCCATGCGAAGCAAACAGGTTGGCGGCTGCGGCCCCGCGCCGACCCGGCGGCTCCCGCGCCGCGCACCTTGAGAAGGAGAGGCCGACGTGCCCCGGACCCCAGCCAACCTGATGTGGGCCGACGCCCTCGCCATCGTGGCGCGCGCCGACCGCATGAACCGCGAGTTCTTCCGCCCCGCAGCATTGGGATGGGAGCCGCCGGTGGACCTGCTGGAAACGCCGGGCGAGCTGATCCTCATCGCCGCCCTGCCCGGCGTGCGCGCGGCGGATGTCGAGCTTGTCGTGTCCCACCATGAGCTTGCCATCATCGGCGTCCGCCGCCTTCCGGCGCTGCCCGGCCCCACGCGGGTGCACCGCATGGAAATGCCGCACGGGCAGTTCGAGCGCCGCATCGCGCTGCCGCCCGGCACCTACGAGATGGCGCGCCGCGACCTGGCGGACGGCTGCCTCACCATTGTTCTGCGGAAGGTGCCATGATGGATGCCCCGGCCCCAATCCTGACGCCTTCCCCGCTGCCGGAGGACGCGCTGATCATCGTCGCGACCCGGGAAGCGGTGCTGTTCCCCGGCGCCGTGATCCCGCTCGCCGCCACCCGCCCTGCCACGACGGAGGCCTTGCAGGCGGCGGCGCGGGAAAGCCGGCACGTCGCCGTCGTCCTGCAACGCGACCCGGCCGTGGACAGCCCGGTGCTCGCCGACCTGCACGCGGTCGGCACGGAGGCTCGGCTGCTGCGCTACCTCACCGCGCCGGACGGCACCCACCACGCGATCCTGCAGGGGATCGGGCGCGTGCGGCTGGCCGGCGCCGTGGAGGGCGCGCCCATCCTGGCCGCGCGTGTCGAGCGCATCCCGGAACCTGACGCGGACGGCGCGGAGATCGCGGCGCGTGCCCACCAGCTGCGGGAACGCGCGCTGGAAACCCTGCGGCTGATCGAGCAGGCGCCGCCGGACCTGGTGGCAACCATCCAGAACGTGGAGCCGCCGGGGCTGCTGGCCGACCTGGTGGCGGGCCTCCTGGATCTGGCGCCGGCGGAGAAGCAGGAAATCCTGGAGATCACCGACCTGTCCGCGCGCCTCGACCGCGTGCTGTGGCGCCTCGCCTACCGGCTGGAGGTGCTGCGCCTGTCCGCCGACATCGGCAAGCGCACGCAGGAGACCATGGCCGGGCGGCAGCGCGAGTTCATGCTGCGCGAGCAGCTCAAGGCGATCCAGAAGGAGCTAGGCGACGACGACGGCGCCCCGGAGTTGCAGGACCTGGAACGCGCGCTGAACGAGGCCGGGCTGCCGGAAGAGGCGGAACGCTCGGCCAAGCGCGAGATGCGCCGGCTCAAGCAGATGCCGGAGGGCAGCCCGGAGGTCGGCATGGTGCGGACCTACCTCGAATGGCTGTCGGAACTGCCGTGGAAGCTCGGTGACATGCCGCCCATCGACGTGGCCGCCGCGCGCCGGGTGCTGGACGAGGAGCACTTCGGCCTGGAGAAGATCAAGCGGCGGATCGTGGAGTTCCTTGCGGTCCGCAAGCTGAACCCCGGCGGCAAGGGTCCCATCCTGTGCTTCGTCGGCCCGCCCGGCGTTGGCAAGACCAGCCTCGGCCAGAGCATCGCCCACGCCACCGGCCAGCCTTTCGCGCGGGTCAGCCTGGGCGGCGTGCACGACGAATCGGAAATCCGGGGGCACCGCCGCACCTACATCGGCGCCTTGCCGGGCAACATCATCCAGGCGATCCGCCGCGCCGGCTCGCGCGAGTGCGTGATGATGCTGGACGAGATCGACAAGCTCGGCAGCGGCGGGTTCCAAGGCGACCCGGCGTCGGCCATGCTGGAAGTGCTGGATCCCGAGCAGAACAACACGTTCCGCGACGCCTACCTCGCTGTGCCGTTCGATCTCAGCCGCGTGCTGTTCATCGCGACTGCCAACCAGCTCGACACCATCCCCGGCCCGCTGCGCGACCGCATGGAGGTGGTGCAGCTCTCCGGCTACACGGCGGAGGAGAAGCTGTCGATTGCCCGGCGCTACTTGGTGCCGCGGCAGCAGGTGCAGAACGGCCTGGCGGACGGCGACGTGGAGATGGACGACGCGGCGCTCGCATCCATCATCGGCGACTACACGCGGGAGGCCGGCGTGCGCAGCCTGGAGCGTGAGGTCGGCGCGGTGTTCCGCTCCGCCGCGGTGCGCGTGGCGGAGGGCGTCGCCGAGCGCCCAATCCGCATCGTCCCGGAAAGCCTGCCGCCGATCCTGGGACCGAGCCGCTTCGATCCGGAGGTCGCGGGCCGCGCCGCGATGCCGGGCGTCGCGACCGGGCTGGCCTGGACCCCCGTGGGCGGCGACATCCTGTTCATTGAAAGCAGCCGGATGCCCGGCGGCGGCCGGCTGATCCTCACCGGCCAGCTTGGCGACGTGATGAAGGAAAGCGCGCAGGCGGCGCTGAGCCTGGTGAAGTCGCGCGCCGAGCAGCTCGGCATCGAGCCGAGCCTGTTCGAGGCGGACATCCACGTCCATGTCCCCGCCGGCGCCATCCCGAAGGACGGTCCCTCGGCCGGCGTTGCCATGTTCATGTCGCTGGCCTCCCTGATGCTGCGCCGGGCGGTGGACCCGGCGGTGGCGATGACGGGGGAGATCAGCCTGCGCGGCCTGGTGCTGCCGGTGGGCGGCATCCGGGAAAAGGTCGTGGCGGCGGCGCGGGCCGGGATCACCACCGTGATGCTGCCGGCACGCAACCGCCGCGACTGGGACGACATCCCGCCCAGCGCCCGGGACAGGCTGCATTTCGTGTGGCTGGAGACGGTGGACGACGCTGTGCAGGCCGCGCTGACGCCGGGTGGGGAGGAAGCGACGCGGGGGGTGCCCGCCGCCGCGCTGTCCTAAACCAGGCATTCGTAGCTTGGGCCACGAATACCTGCTGAGGAGTCGTTTGATACAAACGGCTTGGTCGAATGACCATCATCCGCCGATGGGTTGCACCCATCCTACGCCCATAGGTCGCGTAGGATGGGTGGAACCCATCATCCTCACACAGTCGATCAATGGTGCCGCCCGTATAAGACACATCATTCCAACTGCTGCGCGTAAACACGCGCCGCAGGATGATGTTCAAAGCAGCGGCTTCAGCTTGCGCTCAATGGCCGCACGCTGCGCTTCCAGGAACGGCGGCAGGGACAGGCGCTCGCCTAGCGCCTCCATCGGCTCGTCGGTCGCGAAGCCCGGCCCGTCGGTGGCGATCTCGCACAGGATGCCGCCGGCCCGGGCATACAGGCTGCGGAAGTAGAAGCGGTCCACCGGGCCGCTGGAGCGGACGCCCAGGCGTTGGTACCGCTCCACCCAGGCGTCGTAGTCAACGCCCGGGATGCGGAAGGCGACGTGGTGGATGCCGCCGGCGCCGGGCTGCGCCGGCGGAAGCTGCGGGTCGATGCGGACGTGCAGTTCGGCGGCCGGGCCGCCTTGGCCCATGGCATAGACGTGCAACTCGGCGCCGCCATCCGGCGCCCCGTAGGTCCGCGCCGAACGCATGGCCAGCACGTCGGTCAGGAAGCGGTCGGTGGGCGCCAGCGTCGGCACGCTGACCGTGATCGGCCCCAGGCCGCGGACCTGGTGCTCCGGCGGCACCGGGGACTTGGCCCAGGGGTGCGCTGGCCCGGCGCCCCCATCGTCGATCAGCGCGAGGCGCTGGCCTTCCGGGTCCTCGAAGGCAATCTGCCGGCGCCCGTCCGCCTCGTGCGGCGGGCCGTGCGGGATGCGCAGGTCCGCAAGCCGCGCCTGCCAGTAGTCCAGCGCGGCCGGGCCGCCCACCCGCAGGGACGTGCAAACGACGCTGTGGGTGCCGCGCCGCTCCCGGCCGACCGGCCAATCGAAGAAGGTCAGGTCCGTGCCCGGCGTCGCCTGCCCGTCGGCGTAGAACAGGTGGTAGGCGCTGGTGTCGTCCTGGTTGACCGTCTTCTTCACCAGCCGCATGCCCAGAACCCGGGTGTAGAAGTCGTGGTTCCCCGCCGCGTTCGCCGTCACGGCGGTCAGGTGGTGGATGCCGGAAAGCTGGGTCATGGTGCCGTTCCCGTTCAGCCGGCCAGCTTGGCCGCGACCTCGGCGACGTGGCGGCCGAGGAAGCGCGCGCCGTCCAGCTCGTTGGCGGTGGGCTGGCGGGAGCCGTCGCCACCGGCCAGCGTGCTGGCGCCGTAGGGCGAGCCGCCCGTGACCTCGTCGAGCCGGGTCTGGCCTTGGAAGGAGTACGGCAGGCCCACGATGATCAGGCCGTGGTGCAGCAGGTTGGTGATGATGCTGAGCAGGGTGGTTTCCTGGCCGCCGTGCTGGCTGCCGGTCGAGGTGAAGGCGCCGCCCACCTTGCCGACCAGCTTGTTCTGCGCCCACAGCCCGCCGGTCTGGTCCCAGAAGTTCGCCATTTGCGAGGTGATCCGGCCATAGCGGGTGCCGGTACCGACGATGATGGCGTCGTAGTCAACGAGTTCGCCGGGCTTGGCGATCGGGGCGGCCTGGTCGAGCTTGTAGTGGCTGGAGCGCGCGACCTCCTCCGGAACCAGTTCCGGGACGCGCTTCACGTCCACGGTGGCGCCGGCGCTGCGCGCGCCCTCGGCGACCGCGCCCGCCATCGTCTCGATGTGGCCGTAGCTGGAATAGTAGAGGACGAGGACCTTGGCCATCTTGGCTTCCTTGTTCTAAATAGGTTTCGCGCTCTCCACCCAGGGAGACAGCGCGGATCGCGTAGCATCCGTGATGGGGAACGACACGACGGCTTCTCAGGTTCCGGTCGGTTTGCGGCGGACGGCGTGCGACTTCCGTTGCTTTGCGGCGTTGGTGCCTGTGTTCAACAACAGGGATGATCATGGTCGATCTCAGCCAAATCAAGGAACACGCGGACGTCATCGGCGCTGACGGCGTGCACGTCGGCACCGTTGACCACCTCCAGGGCGACCGCATCAAGCTGACGAAGAAAGACTCGGGCGATCAGAAGCACCACTACATCTCCACCGGCCTGGTCGCCGATATCGAGGACGGCGCCGTGCGCCTGTCGGCCAACGCCGATGTCGCGGTGACGTTCGAGGAAGGGGAGTAGCCGCACGCCGCGCCTGGCTGCCCGACCGCCCGCCGCCTGAGCCGAGGCCGTGAGGAAGGGCGGCGGTGCGGCTCAGCGCCAGGCGTCGTCAGGCGTCAGGCTCTCGACGCACACCCTGTTCCGGCCAAGGCGCTTCGCCTCGTACAATGCCGCGTCCGCCCGTTCGACCAGCGATGCGGCGCTGTCGCCGGCACGGAACTGCGCAACGCCGGCCGAGATCGTGACCCGGCCTCCGTCCTGCTGCATGCCCTTGACCGTCAGGCGCTTGCCGTCCAGCACGGTGCGGATCTGCCCGGCGACGACCGCAGCCGGCCGCAGTTCCGCGCCGCTCAGCAAGACGGCGAACTCCTCGCCGCCATAGCGGGCCGCAGTGTCCCGCCCCTTCACGTTGTCGGCGATCACCCGCCCGACCAGCCGGAGCACCAGGTCCCCGGTGGCGTGGCCGTAGGTGTCGTTGAACCGCTTGAAGTGGTCAATGTCGAGCAGCACCACGCACAAAGCCTGCTCATCGGCCCGGGCGCGCGCCACGGCCCGGCGCAGCCGGAAGTCAAACCCCCTGCGGTTGCACAAGCCGGTCAGGCTGTCGGTCGTCGCGTTCTGCTTTGCCTCCGACAAAGTCTGCCGCAGCTTGGAAATCCGCCCCACGGAAGCCGAAAGCTGCTGCTCCAAGGCGCGGTTGCGCTCTCCCGCCCGCGCCGTCTCCGCCGTGAGCACCGCGATGGCCTGGACGAGGCCGCTCACCGTCTGGTCCTGGCCCAGCCGTCCCGCGACGCCGGACAAAGCCTCGCCATAGCCGCGCAGCGACTCCTGGCTGCCGGCAACCTGGTCGATCACGGCGCAGGCCGCCTGCTCGATTTGGTCCGAGCTGTCGGCGATGGCATCGACATCCACCTCGTGGCCCATGCAGTCGGCGTGCAGCTCCTGCAGTTGCTCCGAAGAAGGCGCCGCGCCGGTGTCGAGCAGGGCCGCAAGCCGCCCCGACAGCGCCGGGTTGCCGCCGCTGAGGTGGGTGTACCAGAGTTCGAAGTTCGCGGGCGTCGGCAGGACGCTGCGCCGCCGCAGCTCCGTCCAGGCCCGGTCCGCCAGGTCCCGGACCAGCGCGGAGCGTTCGGCAGCATGCGCGTCGGGGGCTGGGCTCCCCAGGAGTTGGCTGGACATTCGATACGATATTGCAAAGCAAAGCCGTTGGGCAAGCAGCGCGTCGCCGCCCGAGCTGTGAGTTAGGGCAGGATGGCGGCGCTGGCGGCGTCCACGTCGCGCGACGTGACCTGGACACGCCAGTCGGGTATCGTCCCCAGTGGCCGGACCGCCGGAAAGGGTTGCCCGGCGCGGGTCGCGAGCCAGGTCGCATCGACGATGCCGCACCCCTGGGCGCGCAGGCGGCTGGTCAGCATCTGCTCGTTCAGGACCGCCACGGCCTTGTCCTCGAAGAACCGCAGCGTTTGCTCGGACAGCGCGAAGCGCGAGTGCCATTCCGTGCCCTGGCCGGTTCCCGCGCCGGTCAGCCAACCCAGGATATTCCTTTGGTATGCGGCCGAAAGCGGGGCGTCCCCGCGGAACGGCGCGGCGGGGTCGCCGGTGAACAGGCCGCTCCGGTCGGTCACGCTGTTCAACGAGCCGAGCAGCCGAAGCTCCGCCGGCGGCAGCAGCACGAAGGAGCTGCGCAGCCAAGATTGCAGGCTGCGCCCGGCAAACGCGACGGGTTCGCTGAAATGGTCGATGTGCCCCACGGCGGCGCCGCGCCCAGCCAGGAGGCCCAGCATGTCAGCATCGAACCGGTCGAGGTAGCGCGTGTAAAGCTGCCGGAACGCCGAGGTCGCGAGGTGGACCCAATCGTACTCGTCGAGTCGCGGCCCGAGGTGCGCGACGCCGCAATCCCAGGCGGAGAACTCCCAAGCCGCGTTGTCGCCGCCGACCAGCGTGACGCCCGGCCCGAGCCGCTCCGTGTGATCCCGGTCGAGCACGTTGTCAATCACCACCACCTCGTGCCCGAACTCCGGCATCTGCTGCGCGAACAGCGCCCGGATGTCCGGCAGGGCGTCGCGGTACTTCGCGGTGCCGTGCCGGGCCAGCAGGGTGACGATGCGCACGCCCGGCACGCTCATAGGTTGGCCGTCCGCAGCGCCTCGTCCCGGTCCTGCCAGTGCCCGATGCCCCCCTGCGCCAGCCGATGCTCGACGCCGCGCAGCACGGCCGCCGCCGCGTCGCGCCAG
>CAXSEX010000008.1:11946-20193 GCA_964236415.1 uncultured Acetobacteraceae bacterium
GCCGTACGGCAGGCCCGGCGGCGGCGATCTCGACAGAACCCGGCCCAGCGCCTCGATCAAGGAGGCCGCATCGTCGAACTCGACCAGGCGGCCCGGCAGGCGGGAATGCGCCGCGACCTCGGCCCACAGCGGGCAGCGCCGCACCAGCACCGGGCGGCCATAGGCCAGGCTTTCCACCACCGGCAGGCCGAAGCCTTCGTAGAACGACGGGTACACCACGGCGCGGGCGGTCGCGACCAGGCGGTGCACCTCGTCCTCGGCCATCTCGCCGCTCGGGATCACGTGCACCCCGGGCACGGCCGGCCCCTGGCCGCCGACTTGGCCGCCGAGCACGGCGAAGTCCTGCAGCGGGAACGCCTCGGCCAGCAGCCGCAGCGTCGGCGCGATGCCCTTGTGGTCGTAGCTGTTGCCGAACAACAGGACATGCTCCCCGGGCGGCATGTCCCGGAAGCGCCGCAAGGCGTGCTCGTCCGTGCGGAGGCTCAGGTGCACCACCTGCTCCATGACACCCGGGACCACCGGGAAGCGTGCCTGGAAGCGGTCCCGCGAGAAGCCGGAGATGTACATCAGCATGTCCGAATGCCGGGCGACGAAGCGCCACGCCCATTCCAGGCGTTCCGGCGCGGGAAACAGGATGTCCCAGCCGATGGTGTCGAGGATGTTGAAGCCGATCAGGAAGGCGCAGCGGTGCATCTCGGCCACCGTCTCGACGGCCCAGGGCTGGTTGAGCATCACGGCGGCGGCGTAGCCGCCGGGCAGGTCGCCGGACAGCCGGTTGAACTGGGGGTAGCGCGCCGCCATGCCGTGGAACTCAGTGACGGCCGCGTCGGCGACGATGTCGATCCGCCAGGGGGCGTCCAGCGCCGCGAAGCCGTCCAGCATGCCCAGCACGCATTTCGAGGTGCCGTTGTGCAGGGTGGTCAGGCCGCGGCAGTTGAGCAGCAAGCGGCGGCGCGCGCCGGGTGCCGGGTAGGCGGCGCTCAGCAGCGGCTCCAGCCGGCGCTGCGCCAGCCTGTCGTTCTCCGCCGCGGCGCGCGCCGTGTCGGGATACAGTGCCGAAAGCCGGGCCACGTCCTCCGCCGGCAGCGTCAGGTAAAGATCACCCGGCGGAAGCACAGAAGGGACGACGACGCGGTTCGCCACCGCGTTGCGGAACCCGCGGCGCCGGGCCTGGCACAGGCTGTGGGCGACCGCGCCCCGCACGGAAGCGAACTGCGTGTCCGGCTCCATCGCGGACACCACCTCCCGCCGGATGACGGTCACGGCCGCGGGCCACTCCGCGGTCATCACGCCGCGCGGCAGCCGTGCCAGGGCCGCGCGGGAAACGGGGGCGGCGCCCGCCTCCGGCCCGGCGGCGGAAGGCAGCGGCCACACCTCGTCCGTGGCCGCGTCGGCGAAGCGCGGCTGCGCGCTGCCGAACAGCGGGTCGCGTCCGAGTTCGTCCAACAGCGGCTGCACCACCCCGTTGTCCGGCAGCAGCGGCCCCAGGATAATGACCAGATGCCGCCGCCGCCGCGCCGCATGGGCCACGGCGCGCGACCAGACGGCGGCGGGTGCTGTGGCGCCGTCTGGCAGCACGGCCACGCTGCCGGCCGCCTGCGCGAACCCGCACTGCACTTCCAGCAGCCGGAGGTGCCGCGCCGCCGCGTCCCCGTCCAGCCCGGCGCCCGACAGGTCCACGAACACGTCGTACGCACCGGCGGCGTCAGTCATGCAGCGCGTCCGCCAGCGGGGCATAGACCACGCCGGGCGAGAAGGCGTGCTCCAGCCGGGTGCGGGCGTGCTCGACGGCGGACGCTTCCTCGTCGTCCGCCAGCAGGCGCTTGATGTGGGCGGCGAAGCCGAACCAGTCGGCGGCGACATGGCAAAAGGCGCGCGCTTCGTCGGACAGCCCGTCGGCGCCGGACGGCCAGCAGACCACCGGGCGCAGGTGGCACAGGGCCTCGACGGTCTTGATCTTCAGCCCGGTGCCGGCCGCCGCCGGGTTGATCACCACGCGCGCCGCCGCGTAAAGCGGGCCGAGGTCCTCGACCCGGCCCAGCAGCCGCACGCCGTCCGGCGCGTGGTGGACCGCATCGCCCACGGCGCCGACGACCAGCAACTCCGCATCCGGCACGTCCCGGCGCACAACGGGCCAGCAGAAGGCGAGGAAGTCGGACAGCCCCTTGACGTTCATCGGGTTGCCGGAGGCCACCAGCAGCACGGTGGTCCCGGCTGCTATTGCAGCCCCCGGGGGTGCTGCGGGGGCATCGCGGGACATGGCAAAATCGACCCCGACGCTGACCACCTTGCGGTCCGGAGCCAGCCGGGCCAGGTCGCGCGCCTCGTCTGGCTGAATGCCGATCAGGATGTCCGCCCGGCGCAGCAGCGCCGCCTCCTCCGGCTCCGATAAAGCAAGGCCGTCGCTCACGCCGTGGCGCTCGACCTTGTGCGCCTTGGTCGAGAACACGTCGATGGTGTCGATGGCCGTGGTGATGTCGGGAAGCAGGGGGAACGCCCGGGTCATGAACACATACTCGGCCAGCAGCAGGTCGGGCCGGAAGCTGTCTTGCAAGTGCAGCAGCAGTTCCACAAGCGCGTCGGGGCAGAAGGTGCGCAGCAGGCCGAGCAGCCGGGCCTGCGCCGGGTCGCCGCTGTCGTCCTCCTGCAACAGCGCCGGGATGTCCGTCCTCGTGCCGAGTTGGATGCCTTCGAGCAGCCGGCTCTCCGGCAGGCTGTAGTAAAGGCTGCCCGCGCGGTCGCAGACCAGCAGATTGGGATAAACGGCCGCCGCACCCGCCATCTGCTGCTCGGACGGCATCTCGTGCGGCAGCGGGCAAACCACCAGCAGAACGTCCCAGCCCCCCTGCGCGAACCAGGCCAGCATGCGGTGGATGCGATACTCGTTGCCGGCGCGCGGCGGGCAGGGCCACACGTGGCCGACGCACAGCACGCGGCGCCCTTGGCCGCGCGGCAAGGGCGGGAGCGGCGGGTGCGCGGAGGGAAGGAGCGCTTGATGCCGGAATGCAGCCGGCGCGGCGTCCTGCGCTGCCGGTTCCGGCGGCGGCTCGTTGGCCGGAAGCGGCGCGATGGCGGCGGGCGGGGCCGGACGGCGGACGGAGCGCAGCGTGGCGGCACGCCAGGCGCCCCGCGCCGACCGGGCCGCCGCCCGCGGCACGTGCGGATGGCGCTCCAGGAAGCCGCGTGCCCGCGCGATAGCCTTGGGATGCCGGGCGGCGATGCCGCGCACCGGCCCGGTGAGCCGCCAACTCGACGAGGACAGCACCGCCCGCAAATGGTCCTCGACACCCTCCGCGCGGGCCTGCTGCGCGAGGGCGTCGGCGTGCCACTTCGCCGCGTCCGCCTCCACCTTGGCAAGCCTGGCACGCAGCCCGGCCTCCCGCGCCGCGGACCGCTCGGCCTGGCGTTCCAGCTCGGCGCGATAGGCGGCCTCGTGCCGGGCATAACGCTCGGCGCGCTGCTTGAGCAGCACGCCATGCGCTTGGACAAGGCCGTCGTAGTCCGCATACCGCCGGTCAAGCTGCTGCGCCAGGCTGCGCGCCTCGGCTTGCGCGTCTTGCAAGGCCGACTCGCGGTGGGCCAGGCGCTCATTCAACGCCGCGGTCCCGGCCGCGAGCGCCCTTTGCGCCTCGGCCTGCGCCTCCTGCACGCGCGCCTCCGCCCCGAGCAGGCGCTCGGTCAAGGACGCCACCTCGGCGCCGAGCAGCGCCTGCTCCTCGTTGCGTTGGACCAGTTGGCGGTGCCAGTCCTGCGCCTCCGCCACCTGGCCGGCCAGTTGGGCGTCGCGCTTGTTCAGCTCCTCCTGCACGCGCTGCGCGTAGTCGCCCTGTTCCGTCAGGCGTTCGGTCAGCGACTGGACTTCCTGCCGGGCGGCGGCCTGTGCGGCGAACAGCGCCTCGACGCCGCTGGTTTCGACGTAAAGGCTGCCGATCCGCGGCACGAAAGGTTGGTCCGAGGCGACGGCCATCAGGTAGATCGGCCGGGGCAACCCGACCGAGGCTTCGAAACGTTGGGCGTCGCGCTTCTCGAACGTCAGCAAGGGCGCGGCTTCGGCCGGCAATTCCTCCGCGACCAGCGCCGATCCCAGCAACGGGCGCTGGGCATACATCGAAACGTGGCCGAAGCTCGCCCGGAGCAGCGTGCCGAACTCGGCGTGGGTCAGTTCGTGGACGTGGTACGGGTTGGGGGCGCCGCCCGCCGGGGAGTACACGTCCCGCTCCGGCGAGCTGATGACGAGCAGCCCGCCCGGGCGCAGCACCCGGCGCACCTCGGCCATGAACTCGCCGTGCTCGTAGAAGTGCTCCAGCGTTTCAAAGGACACCACGGCGTCGAAGCTGTTGTCCGGGCAGGGGATGCGCCGCGCGTCGCCGTGCAGGAAGGTGAGGCCCGGCGCGCCGTAGGCCGCCCGGGCATGCTCCACCGTGTCCTCCGCGATCTCCACGCCGACCACGCTGCGCGCCACCTGGGACAGCAGGGCGGCGCCGTAGCCCTCGCCCGACGCCACGTCCAGCACGTCCAGGCCCCGGCACAGGCTGCGCGCAAAGAAGTAGCGGTGCAGGTGCTCGATCTCGACCTGCCCCCCCGTTTCCGTCGTCAGCCGCTCGCCCGTCCAGGCCAGCGCGTTGGCCGGCGCAGCGCGGTGGAATATCTCGCCCATGGTTCAATCCTGATTGAAGGCCCGCCGCACCCGGCGGCGTCCCCCTGCTAGTTCAGCCGGTCGCTTCGGCCCAGCACGAAATACAGGTTGTCCGAAGACATGCGGCCCGACCGTATCAGTTCCCGCTCCAGGATCATCAGCAGCTTCAGGATGCAGTGGTCGCCGGCACTCCGGAAGTTCCCCGCCCGGCGCGCCAGCAGCGTGCGCAGCAGGGTGCCGCCCATCGGCGACACTTCCTGCACCGGGAAGGAGGAGAACAGCAGGCTGCGCAGGTCGGCGCTGCGCGGCGCCTCGCTCGGGTCGGCCCGCGCCACCTGCGCCGCCGTGTCGATGATGAGCGCCGGCTCGGCCTCCCGGGTCAGCAGGTTGACCCGGAGGTGCTCGGGGAGCGACTCGAAGATCTCGTCCAGCAGCCGCTTGGCCTCATGGGTGACCTGCAAGCGGGAGGGGCCGAAGTAGTCCAGGCCCAGGATCACGCCACCGGGGCCGACGACCCGGTTGAGGAACGGCAGGAACCGCTCGATGTCGGTGCAGTGGTGCATCGAATGGCAGAAGAACGCCACGTCGAACGCCTCATCGCCCACGGCCTCGGGGTTGTTGTAGTCGAACTGCTGGAACTCCTGGTCCGGGCACAGGCCCTGAAGGTTGTCGCGCGCCCGGCCGAGCAGCGCCGGGTCGTATTCCCGGCAGACGATCCGCCCGACCGGCCAGCCGCGCGACAGCACCGCCTGCTCGATCTGCCCGGTGCCGCAGCCGAAGGAGACCATGGACAGAAGGCGGCTGGGCACCCCGTCCCGGGCGGCCAGGCGCTCCGCCAGCGGGTGGAGGTGCCGGTGCAAGGAATGGTCCACCCAATCGCCGCCGACCGCCCGCGGGTGCCCGGTGTGCAGCTCGGCAACGTGGTCGTGCATGGCCGGGATGCCCATCCAATCGGTGAGCGCCCGCATTTCCTCCCAGTTCTCGGCCAGGGCCTGCCGCCACGTCGAGACGCCCTGTTCCACTGCCATCAACCCTGCCTGCCCCCGTTCGCGCCCGCCGCGTGCGGCGCATCGGCGTGAAGCCGGATCAGTTCCGTACAGCCGCCCGGCGTCAAGCCCTGCCGGATGCGGGTAGCGTCTCGGTTTAGATTTCCGTTTCCGACCAGAGGTATCCATCCCCGGCCAATTTGGGAAAGGCTGAAAGCAGCCGTTCTCCAGAGCCTATCCTCCTTGCCTCGCGCGGTCATGGGCAGCGCTCGCTTCCTCGATGGCGTCGCCATAGTTGAACGCCCAGGCGCAGAGCGCCTCGAACGGCTGGCGCAGCGAATGGCCTAAGGGCGTGATCGCATATTCCACGCCGATCGGCGCTGTCGGCAGCACGGTGCGCGTTACCAGGCCGTTCCGCTCCAGTCGCTTCAGCGCGTCCGCAAGCGCCTTGTGCGTGATGCCACCGAGCCGCCTCTTGATCTCGTTGAAGCGCGACGGCTTCGGACAAAGCACCGTCAGGATCATGATCGTCCACTTGTCGGCGATCCTGTCCAACACGGGGCGCAGGCGCGCCATGTCGGAGAACGCCCGCTGCGAAAGGAGTTCAAGGTCGGTATCGTCTGCCATATCTAGACTATCCATGGTGCGTTCTTGATAGCAGATATAGGCGGTATATCTACCATGCCATCGCTCAAGACAAGGACAGCACGATGGCTGGAATAACGAACAAGGTTGCGTTGGTTGTAGGCGGCGCAAAGGGCATCGGCCTCGCGATCGCGGACCGGCTGGCGGCGGAGGGAGCTGTGGTCTTCCTTACCGGACGACGCGCCGACGAGGTCGGAAAAGCAGCCGAGAGCATCGGCCGAGGCGCGCGCGGCCTGGTCGCGGACGCAAGCGTGCCCGAGGATCTAGGGCGCGTCGTGGCGACGGTGCGAGGTGCGCACGGTCGGATTGACGCCCTCGTCCTCAACGCCGGCATGTCGGAGCCGGCGACCTTGATCAACGAGACGCCGGAGCATTTCGACCGCCATTTCGCAGTCAATGTGCGTGGCCCCGTTTTCGGATTGCAAGCAGCGCTGGGCGCGATGGGCGATGGCGGTTCCGTCGTGCTGGTTGGGTCGATCGCAGATGCGGCCGGCATCTCCCCATACGGGACCTATGCCGCGACGAAGGCTGCGCTGCGCTCCTACGCGCGCACTTGGACCGCAGAACTGGCGCCGCGCGGCATCCGCGTGAACGTCGTAGCCCCGACCCGACTGACACGGACATGATGGCGAGCGTGTCCGAAGAGGGGCGTGCCGCGTTGGTCGCACCAATCCCACTTGGCCGCATGGCGCGCCCTGCCGAAGTGGCAGCGGCCACGCTCTTCCTGCTGAGCGACGAGGCGAGCTTCGTCGCCGGAGCTGAGTTGTGCGTCGATGGCGGCATGCGTCAAGTCTGAAGCCACCGCCCTGCAATCGTTGGGTCCATGCCCGCTTTTGCAGCTGCTGGCCCGGGAGCGGACGGTCGGCAAACCACCAGTTGCGGAATTCAAACTGAGCCATCACCCCGCCGAGGCGCCGCTTTGCGTTTCAGCAGAACCGAAGCTTAAGATGCCGGCCTCTGAACACAGGCGCCCGCGCGATGAACTTGACGGCTTACAAACCTCCCATTCGGTGCCAACCATCGGCGAGCCGCGCCTCGGCAGCAAAGCCGATCAGCGCCGCCCGATGACCGCTAAACCGAACGCCGCCGTGCCCGGCCAAGCACTCGGCATCGCCAAGAAGATCATCGACGAAGTGTCCCCGTTTTTCCACGCCAGCGGGTCGCTGTATCCCGACGTGCTGTGGAAGCTGTTCCATGAGCATCAGGACGCCCGCGCCCGCGTGTCCGTGGAAACCGGCTGCGGCCTGAGCACGCTGCTGCTGTCGAACCTGAGCGAGCGGCACACCGCCTTCACCCTGCCGTTTGGCGACAGCCTGCAGAACACGCAGAGCCACCCCTACCTGCGGTCCGAGACGACAAAGTTCGTCGTCGGCCCGTCGCAGGTGATGGTGCCGAGGTGGCAGTTCTCCGATCCCGTCGATTTCGCGCTGATCGACGGCCCGCACGCTTACCCGTTCCCGGATTTGGAGTACTACTTCATCTACCCGCACATCCGCGCCGGCGGCGTGCTGGTGATCGACGACATCCACATCCCGACGATCCATCGCCTGTATGAGTTCCTGCGCGACGACGAGATGTGGGAGCACCGGGGCGACGCGCGGACCACGGCGTTCTTCCGCCGCACCGCCAGCCCGATCTTCGACCCGCTGGGCGACAACTGGCCCGGCCAGAGATACAACCGGCGCCGCTTCGCGGTGCCCGAGGCGCTCGACGCTGCGTTCGGCGCCGGGTGGTACCAGGCCGAGTTCGGCGTGCCGGGGCCGAATGCCCCAGGAAATGCCCCAGTGACCGTCCTGGCGCCCGGCCCGGACCCGCGCGACGGGGAGATCGCGGCGCTGCGGGCGGAGGTGGCGGCGCTGAAGACCTCCACCACCTGGCGGGCGACGCGCCCGCTCCGCAACGCCGTGGATTGGGCGCGGCGGAGGAAGTAGCGCCCGCCGCCGGTCAGCCCGGCGGAGCCTCGCCGATCTCATGGCAGGC
>CAXSEX010000008.1:20203-25986 GCA_964236415.1 uncultured Acetobacteraceae bacterium
CGGTGAGCGTGATGATGGGCAGCAGGACCGACATCGGCGTGGCGACGACGCCCTTGCCGAGATGGAACCAGGTCGCCTGGCCGGTGGCCGGCAACCAGTTCAGCTTCAACGCAAACACCACCTGTGCCAGCGGCCCGATCACGAATATCGGCACCGCGATCCCCACGACGCCCACCACCCCCGCGATGTAATCCGTCGCCGTATTCCGCCGCAACGCCCCCGCCAGCCGTTCCAGCACGCGCACCAGGCCGGAATGATCCCACGCCTTGCCGCCGGCCGCCGCGGCGGCGTTGAACAGTTCCTGGCAGGTCGCGGTATTCGGCAGGCTCACGCCCAGCGCGCGGGCGCCGGCGAGCGCCAGGTTCAGGTCCTTCTGGTGCAGCTCAATGCGGAAGCCCGGGTCGAAGCTGCGCTTGATCATGCGCTCCCCGTGCACCTCCAGGATGCGCGAGGTGGCCAGCCCGCCCATCAGCGCCTCCCTTACGCGCGCCGGGTCGGCGCCGGCCTTGGAGGCGAACAGCAGCCCCTCGGCGACCGCCTCGATGGTCAATGCCACGATGATCTGGTTGGCGACCTTGGTGGTCTGCCCATCGCCGTTGCCGCCGATCAGCGTGACGTTCTTGCCCATCAGCCCGAGGATCGGGCGCACCTTGGCGAAGGCTGCCTCCGGCCCGCCCACCATGATGGTGAGGCTCGCCGCCTTGGCCCCCACCTCGCCGCCGGACACCGGGGCGTCCAGGTAGTCGCAGCCGAGCGTGTTGACGCGGGCGGCGAAGTCCTTGGTGGCGATGGGCGAGATGGAACTCATGTCCACCACCACCTTGCCCGGCGCCAGGCCGCCGGCCACGCCGTTTTCCCCGAACAGCACCGCCTCCACGTCCGGGGTGTCCGGCACCATGGTGATGATCACGTCCGAGGATGACGCGACCTCCGCCGGGCTGCCGCAGGCGCGGGCGCCTTGGTCCAACAGCTCCTGTTTCACCGGGGAGCGGTTATAGGCGAACACGCTGTGCCCGCCCGCGAGGAGGTGCCCCGCCATGGGCCGCCCCATGATGCCGAGGCCGATGAAGCCGATGTTGCTCATTCTTGTCACTCCCAGCAGGTCAGCGGGCGGCGGCCAGGACCTTCGGCGGCTCGGCGCCCATGTCCTGGCTTTTGCCGATCGAGAGCGACGGGTCAAGGCACAGGATGTCCTCGAACTCGTTCACGCTGTCCACCTCGGTGCCCATGGAGATGTTCGTAACCTTCTCCAGGATGAACTCCAGGACGACCGGCACCTGGTGCTCCCGCATCAGCGCATGCGCCCGGGCGAAGGCGCCGCTGAACTCGTTGGGGCTTTTCACCCGGATCGCCTTGCAGCCCAGGCCCTCCGCCACCGCCACGTGGTCCACGCCGTAGCCGCGCGGCGCGTCGCCGTCCGGCTCGACGTTGATGTTGTCGAAAGCGAGGCTGACCTCGAAGTCCATCTGGAACCCGCGCTGCGCTTGCCGGATCAGCCCGAGGTAGGAGTTGTTCACCACGACGTGCAGGTACGGCAGCTTGTGCTGCGCGCCTACCGCCAATTCCTCGATCATGAACTGGAAGTCGTAGTCGCCGGACAACGCCACGATGGGCTTGTCCGGGTCCGCCGCCCGCACGCCGAGCGCCGCCGGCAAGGTCCAGCCGAGCGGCCCGGCCTGGCCGCAGTTGATCCAGTTGCGCGGCTCATACACCCGGAGGAACTGAGCCCCCGCGATCTGCGACAGGCCGATGGTGGTGACGTAGCAGGTGTCGCGGCCGAACACCTGGTTCATCTCCTCATACACCCGCTGCGGCTTCAGCGGCACGGCGTCGAAGTGGGAGCGGCGGAGCATGCTGGCCTTGCGGTGCGCGCAGGCGCCGGCCCACTCCGCCCGGTCCCGCAGCGTGCCCGCCGCCTTCATCTCCCGCGCCACCTCAATGAACATTTGCAGCGCCGCCTTGGCGTCCGACACGATGCCGAAGTCCGGGCCGAACACCCGGCCGATCTGCGTCGGCTCGATATCGATGTGCACGAACTTGCGGCCCTTCGTGTACACCTCCACCGACCCGGTGTGCCGGTTGGCCCAGCGGTTGCCGATGCCGAGCACGAAGTCGCTGTCCAGGAACGTCGCGTTGCCGTAGCGGTGGCTGGTCTGCAAACCCACCATGCCGGCCATCAGCGGGTGGTCGTCCGGGATGCTGCCCCAGCCCATCAGCGTCGGGATCACCGGCACGCCGGTCAGCTCCGCGAACGCCACCAGCAGGCCAGAAGCGTCCGCGCCGATGATGCCGCCGCCGGCGACCAGCAGTGGGCGCTCGGCCGCGTTCAGCATCGCCAGCGCCTTCTCCGCCTGGCGGCGGGAGGCAGCGGGCTTGTGGACGGGCAGCGGCTCGTAGGTGTCGTCGTCGAACTCGATCTCGGCCATCTGCACGTCGATGGGCAGGTCGATCAGCACCGGGCCAGGTCGGCCAGAGCGCATGACGTGGAACGCCTGCTGGAACACCATGGGCACCAACGCCGGCTCCCGCACGCAGACGGACCACTTGGTGACGCCCTTGCTGATGGTCTCGATGTCGACCGCCTGGAAGTCCTCCTTGTGCAGCTTGGCGCGCGGCGCCTGGCCGGTGATGCATAGGATGGGGATGCTGTCGGCGAGCGCGGTGTACAGCCCGGTGATCATGTCGGTGCCCGCCGGCCCCGAGGTGCCGATGCAGACGCCGATGTTGCCGGGCTTGGCGCGGGTGTAGCCATCCGCCATGTGCGACGCGCCCTCCACGTGGCGGGCCAGGATGTGGCGGATGGTGCCGCGCGCCTTGAGCGCGGCGTAGAGCGGGTTGATGGCGGCGCCAGGCACGCCGAAGGCGGTGGTGATGCCTTCCCGCTCCAGCACGCGCACCGCGGCGTCGATCGCTTTCATTCTGGCCATTTGCTGCTCCCGCTCCTCTGGTTTTGTTGAGGGCAGCATCGCGAAGCCCGGCGGAGAAAGCCAGAGAATCCGCAAATCTTCCCGCGATGCGGAAAAATAGCATTTTTTTTCAATGATATCAGTGATTTGCTACATTGTGAAAAGACGGCGATTGCGCTACAATGTGGTGGTCAGGAGCAACCAACGTGCGAGCACCCCGCCCATCTACCCAGCCCAATCCGGTCCGGTCCCCCCGCCCCGCCGCGCGCCCGGCGCCGGAACGGTCGGATCAGGTGCAGTCGCTCGTGCGCGCGCTCGCCATCGTCAACCGGCTCGCCGCCGCCAATGAGGGCATCACGCTGACCGAGGTGGCGCAGCAGGTCGGCCTGTCGCCGTCCACCGCGCACCGGCTGCTCACGACGCTGGAGCAGGAACGCTACGTGCACTTCGACGCCGAGCGGCGGCTGTGGTCGGTGGGCGTGCAGGCCTTCGTCGCCGGCAACGCCTTCCTGAAAACCCGCAGCCTGGTGGGCGCCGCCCGCCCGCACATGCGCGCGCTCATGGAAGAAAGCGAGGAAACCGTGAACCTCGCCATCGAGGACCAGGCGGAGGCGGTCTATCTGTCCCAGGTCGAGTGCCGGCAGATGATGCGCGCCTTCGCGCGTCCGGGCGGCCGGGTGCCGCTGCATTGCTCGGGCGTCGGCAAGGCCCTGCTCTCCGCCATGCCGGACGGCGGCCTGGCCCGGGTGCTGCACCGCCAAGGCTTGGCCCGCATCACCGTCAAGACGATCACCACCACGCCGGCGCTGCGCGGCGACTTGCAGCAGGCCCGCGCGCGCGGCTACGCCATCGACGACGAGGAACACGCGGTCGGCATGCGCTGCGTCGCCGCGGTGATCTTCAACGAGGGTGCGGAGCCGGCCGCGGCCGTGTCGCTCTCCGGCCCCATGGCGCGCATCCCGGACGAGCGCATCCCGCTGCTGGGCGACCTGGTGCGCCGCAAGGCGGACGCGATCACCGCGCAGCTCGGCGGGGAGCTGCCGGAATGGCGCGGCCCGGCGCCGCGCTGACGCTTCGGCGGCGCGATTTAGGATGCTTCTGACCCAAATAGGGGGTACGCCATAGAACGGGCAGGATAGCACGGACCGGGAACGCTGCCACAAACACCCTTTATGACTGGGTTTGGTGGTGATTGCAGACCTTGCGCGCGCATGGACAAGCTGGCGTACTGCGGCATGATTGGGATCAGACCGAACTAGGAAGAGCTTGCACAGTGAACAATGCTGCTACCATCAGACCAGTGCGCGGAGCGGACGATGCATCTGCCATTGAGTCGTTGTATACAGCTTGCATGATGACCGAAGCTGGGATCGGGCCAGTTACGGCTGCGCAGTGGCTTACCGCGACCGCTCTCCCACAGTTCGGCGGCGGGCGCGACTTCCTGTGCGCTGTCGAGGGAGACGTGCTCATCGGCTTGGCAGAGTCGTCGCTGAGGGACGAAGGAGAGCGTCACGCCCGACATGTCAAGCTGTTGATTCATCCAGATCACCGACGCCGCGGCATGGCTACCGCGCTCCTCCGCGCCGTGCTGGATCAGGGACCGGCTGAAGCGACCATGACCCTGCATTGCCTGGTGCGCCCCTCCTAGACGGCCGCGCTCGGCTTCCTGAAGCATTACGGCTTCAACGAAGTTGAGCGCGAGCTCTTCATGAGATGTGAGGCTCTGGCGACTGCACCTGAGACGCCGCCAGGTGTCGTGATCGACAGCCCGCAGAATTCAAATGCCATAGCCGATCAGGCCGCAGCCATTCACAATGAGGCTTTCCGGGGCAGCGCAGGCTTCATGGTCGAGACGGCGCAGCAGATGCGCGAGCATTTTCAAGACTTGCGATTGTGGACCGCAACTTGCGCAGCGACGGGCGAGGTTGTCGCCTACGCACTGCTTGAACACGAAGAAGCCGCGAGCTGGCTGGAAACGGTGGCGGTGGCGCTGGACCATCAAGGGCGTGGGATCGGCGCGGCCCTTGTGACTCAGGGCTGTTCAACGCTGTCGGATGAGCGGCACTGAGGCCGCCTTGCCACGCGTGCGGGGTGAAGTGAGGCAGCTGGTCGCAAGAGGGATACCCGAGCCGGCCGATGTCTGACCTTTGCGGCGGCAACTGGGTCGGAGGTCGCCGTGGCTGTGTTTTCGCCGTTGCTGGATGTGCTGTCGGACGTTCCTGATCCGCGCCGGGCGCAAGGGCAGCTCTACAAGCTGCCCCACGTGCTGCTGTTCTCCATCCTGGCCATTGTGACCGGGTGCAACTCGTATCGCGGCATCGTCACCTTCATGGCCGTCCACCGCCAAAGGCTGAACACGGCTTTCTCGCTGAAATGGAAACGGGCGCCCGCGCACACCGCCGTCCGCTACATCCTCCAGGGGCTCGATCCGGCCGGGGTGGAGGCGGCCTTCCGCCGCCATGCCGCCCTGCTGCAGGCGGCGTGCGCCACGCCGGGACACGGCAGCATTGCGTTGGATGGCAAGACGCTGCGCGGCAGTTTCGACAAGTTCAACGACCGCAGTGCTGCGCAGGTGCTGAGCGCGTTCGCCACCGACACCGCGCTGGTGCTCGCGCACATCGACATTGCCGAAAAGTCCAACGAGATCCCGGCCGCGCAGACGCTTTTGGCCGAACTAGGCCTCGCCCCCGGCGCCATCGTCACGCTCGACGCCCTGCACTGCCAAAAAAACATTTCGAGGTTGCCGCACAAGCCGGCATCGCCCTGATCGTCGGGGTCAAAGACAACCAGCCGACCTTGCACCAGCGGGTCCAAGAGGTCGCTGCCACCACGGCGCCGCTCGGGTCTGCCCACACCCACGACAAGGGCCGCAACCGC
>CAXSEX010000009.1:0-11749 GCA_964236415.1 uncultured Acetobacteraceae bacterium
TGAAATACAGCCGCGCCCCGGTCATTCATGGACCTCCGTTCCAGGCGCCAGGAATGGCAGCAGCGCCGCACGCTTTCAATCAGTCTGATTACAAAACGACATAAACTTGAAGGGTGTGTTTCCCTTCTGCCACAACCCGCCGCGCAATGACCCGCCGCGCAACGAAGGAAGCCGAAACCATGCCAGACACCCCTTTGCCTCCCGCGCACCTGGCCGGCGACGTGCCCGACGGCCCGCTGCGCCGGCGCAAGACGCCGGAGGAGCTGCGCAGCCGCCGCTGGTTCGGCCCGGCCGACCTGCGCTCCTTCGGCCACCGGAGCCGCGCCATGCAGATGGGCTACGCGCCGGAGGAATGGACAGGCAAGCCGGTGATCGCGATCCTGAACACCTGGTCCGACCTGCAACCCTGCCACATGCATTTCAAGACGCGCGTGGACGACGTGAAGCGCGGCATCCTGATGGCGGGCGGCTTCCCGGTGGAGCTGCCGGCGCTGTCCGTGTCGGAAAGCTACGTCAAGCCGACGACCATGATGTACCGCAACATGCTGGCCATGGAAACGGAGGAGCTGCTGCGCTCCCACCCCGTGGACGGCGCGGTGCTGATGGGCGGCTGCGACAAGACGACGCCCGCGCTGCTGCTGGGCGCCATCAGCATGGACATCCCGGCGATCTTCGTGCCCGCCGGACCCATGCTGCGGGGCAACTGGCAGGGCAGAACCCTGGGCAGCGGGTCCGACGCTTGGAAGTACTGGGACGAGCTGCGGGCGGGCCGCATCACCGACCAGGACTGGCTGGGCGTGGAGGGCGGCATCGCGCGCTCCTACGGCACCTGCATGACCATGGGCACGGCCTCCACCATGACCGCCATCGCCGAGGCCTGCGGCACCGTGCTGCCGGGCGGGTCCAGCATCCCCGCCGCGGACGCCGGGCACATCCGGCTGGCGTCCGAAAGCGGGCGGCGCATCGTGGACATGGTGTGGGAGGACCTGACGCCCCGGCGCATCCTGACCCGGCAGTCCTTCGAGAACGCCATCGCCGTCGCCATGGCCATGGGCTGCTCCACCAACGCCATCATCCACCTGATCGCCATGGCCCGCCGCGCCGGGCAGGACATCGGCCTCGACGACTTCGAGCGGTTCAGCCGCCGGGTGCCGGTGATCGGCAACGTGCGGCCCTCCGGCAACCAGTACTTGATGGAGGACTTCTTCTACGCCGGCGGCATCCGCGCGTTGATGCACAACATCCGCGAGCACCTGGACCTGTCCTGCCTGACCGTCACCGGCCGCACCCTGGGCGAGAACATCGAGGGCGCGCGGTGCTTCAACGACGACGTGATCCGCCCCGTGGGCCGCCCGATCTACGGCGAGGGCAGCCTGGCGGTGCTGCGCGGCAACCTCGCGCCGGACGGCTGCGTGATCAAGCCCGCGGCGATGGACCAGCGTTTCCTCAAGCACTCCGGCCCGGCGCTGGTGTTCGACGACTACCCCAGCATGAAGCAGGCGGTCGATGACGAGACCCTCGACATCACCGCCGACCATGTGCTCGTGCTGCGCAACGCCGGCCCACAGGGTGGCCCGGGGATGCCGGAATGGGGAATGCTGCCGATGCCGAAGCGGCTGCTGAAGGAAGGCCACCGCGACATGCTGCGCTTGTCCGATGCGCGCATGTCCGGCACCTCCTACGGCGCCTGCGTGCTGCACGTCGCGCCCGAAAGCTGGGTGGGCGGGCCGCTGGCTCTGCTGCGCACGGGGGACATCGTCCGCATCGACGTGGACGCCCGCACCATCGACATGGACGTGCCGGAAGACGAGCTGGCCCGCCGCCGCACGGCCTGGCGCCGCCCGGCGCCGCGGTTCGAGCGCGGCTACGGCTGGGTGTTCACCCAGCACATCCAGCAGGCCAACGAGGGCTGCGACTTCGACTTCCTGCGCACCGAGTTCGGCGCCCCGGTGCCGGAACCGGCCATCTACTAAGCATCGTTCTGCGGAGCGTGTCCACGCGCAGCAGGAAAAATGATGCGTCTTCAACGACCCTAAGCAGGCATTCGTGGCTTGCGCCACGAATGCCTGCTTAGGGGCCACGGGTAGTGGCGGGGCGCCGCGCCGCGTTCTAGGCTGGCCGCGGCGCGACGCTTCGGCTTGCAGCGCCGGCAGCGGAGGAAGACACATGCCCAAAGGCTCTGACCTGCTCGTCGCGGCGCTTGAGAACGAGGGCGTGGACCGCATCTTCGGCGTCCCGGGGGAAGAGAACCTGGATGTCGTGGAATCCCTGCGCGGCAGCCGCATCAAGCTGGTCCTGACCCGGCACGAGCAGCCCGCGGCGTTTATGGCCGCCACGCACGGGCGGCTGACCGGGCGGCCCGGCGTGTGCCTGACGACGCTCGGACCCGGCGCGCTGAACCTGACCACGGGGGCGGCCTACGCCATGCTGGGCGCGATGCCGATGATCATGATCACCGGGCAGAAAGGGATCATGAGCAGCCGGCAGGCACGGTTCCAGATCGTCGATGTCGTCAGCGCGTTCCGCCCGCTGACCAAGGTGTCGCGCCAGATCGTCTCGGCGGCGACCATCCCGACCCTGGTGCGCGACGCCTTCCGCGTCGCGACCGAGGAACGCCCCGGTCCGGTGCTGCTGGAACTGCCGGAGGACATCGCCGGGGAGCATGCCGACCCGGCGCCCACCGTGCCGCCGCACCCCATCGAGATCCCCGTCGCGCACCGCGCGGCGCTGGACCGCGCGGCGGAGATGATCACCGCGGCGAAGCGCCCGCTCGTCATGCTGGGAGCGGCGGCGTCGCGCCCGCGCGGCACGGCCGGGCTGGCGGGCTTCGTGCGGCGCACGCAGATCCCGTTCTTCACGACGCAGATGGGCAAGGGCGCCGTGGCCGGGGGCGCCGGCCTGTACATGGGCACCGCGGCGCTGAGCGAGCGCGACTACGTGCACGAGGCCATCGAGCGCGCGGACCTGATCATCGCCATCGGCCACGACACGGTGGAGAAGCCGCCCTTCATCATGGGACCGGGCGGGCCGCAGGTGATCCACGTCAGCTACACGCCCGCCAACGTGGAGCAGGTGTACTTCCCCCACGCGGAGGTGGTGGGCGACCTCGGGGCGAGCCTGGAACTGCTGGCCGACCGCATCGAGGGCCGGCTGCACAACGCGGGCGCGCTGCTGTACTTGCGCGACGGCATCCTGTCCCGCATCGCCGACCGCGCGACGGAGGACCGCTGGCCACCGACGCCGCAGCGCCTCGTGCACGACGTGCGCCAGGTGATCCCGGAGGACGGGATCGTGGCGCTGGACAACGGGATGTACAAGATCTGGTTCGCCCGGAATTTCCGCACCCACGTCGCAAACACGCTGCTGCTGGACAACGCGCTGGCGACGATGGGCGCCGGCCTGCCGTCGGCGATGATGGCGGCAATGCTGTATCCCGAGCGGCGCGTGCTGGCGGTATGCGGCGACGGCGGGTTCATGATGAACAGCCAGGAGCTGGAAACCGCCGTGCGCCTTCGGCTGAACCTGGTCGTGCTGGTGCTGGACGACGGCGCCTACGGCATGATCCGGTGGAAGCAGGCGGTGGACGAGTTCCCCGACTTCGGGCTGACCTTCGGCAACCCGGACTTCGTGCGGTATGCGGAAAGCTACGGGGCGCGCGGACACCGGGTGGAGGCGACGGACGCGCTGATCCCGACCTTGGAAGCCGCCTTCCAGGCCGGCGGCGTGCACCTGGTCGCCATGCCCATCGACTACAGCGAGAACATCCGCGTGCTGGTCGAGGAGTTGCGGGAACTGGAGGGCGCGGGAGCCGGGCCACCGCCCTCCCCGCTCCCGGTCAGCGCAGTTCCGTGAGCGCCGGCACCCCGGCACCGCGTTCAGTCCGCACCGGCCTGCGCTCACCGGGCGGCAGCGCGTAGGAGATCGCGTCCGGCAGGGGAAAGGCACCGCGGGCATCGAGGCGCAGGTGGACCTGCTCCGGCGTCCAGGACAGGCCGCACGTCAGCCGGGTCGCCGGGCCGCCCTCGGTCAGCCCGTCGTCCTCAACCAGCACGAACTGGCTGCTGCCACGGCCCGGCCCAGGATATAGCCGCAGCAGCCGCGACGGCTCGTCATGCAGGCGCGTGGTGTCGGGACCGGCGGTCATCGGCAGGATCGCGCCGGCGGGCGCCAGCAAGGGCAGCCGGTCTAGCGGGGCTGGCAGCTCGGCGGGTCCGCAGGGCAGGATGGCGCCGGAGTGCACGTCGAACCAGGCGTCCGGCCCCTGCGGCAGCCGCACGCGCCGGGTCCGCTCGCCGGGGCGCACCACGGGCGCCGCGAGCAGGAACGGCCCGAGCATCAGCTCGTCGCAGTCGGCGGCGCAGCCCGGGTCGTCCGGGAATTGCAGGAAGGTCGGGCGGATCACCGGCTCGTGCCGGTCGGCCGCGTGGTGCATCAGGCTGTACAGGTACGGCATCAGCCGGCAGCGCAGGCGGATCGCGTCGCGGACCGCGGGCAGCGCCTCCGGGTGCAGCCACGGGCTGGTGTAGGCGTTGTCCGGCTTCCAGCTGTTCATGACGAAGCGGGGATGCACGACGCCCGCCTGCACCCAGCGGATCAGCAGTTCCGCGTCCGGCAGCGGCCCGGCGAACCCGCCGATGTCGTGCCCGGTGTTGTACAACCCCGACAGCGACATCTGCAGCCCGGTCCGCAGGTTCCAGCGCAAGGACTCCCAGCTTGTCGTGTTGTCGCCGCTCCAGCTTTGCCCGTAACGCTGCACCCCCGGCAGGCCGGCGCGGGTGACGGTGAAGGCGCGCCGGGCCGGGGCCTCGCGGCGCTGCCGTTCCAGCGTCGCGCGCGTCATCAGCAGGGACTGCACCGGGCGCAGCAGGGCGAGCGGCGCGGGCGTGCCGAAGCCCGCGCACTCGGCGGCCTCGTCCCACAGCTCGTACTCGTTGTTGTCGTTCCACCCGGCGTCGATGCCGGGCGCCAGCACGCTGCGGGCCAGGCCGTCCTGCCACCAGGCGACGCCGGCCGGGCTGGTGAAGTCGATGTGCGCCCCTTCCCCATCCCAGAACTGCGACAGCAGCGGCGCCCCGGTGCCGCCGTCCCGCACGAACGCGCCCGCGGCGGCGGCCTCCGCATACTGCGGATGGTCGTCGAGCAGGCAGGGCTTGAGGTTCGCCACCACCTTCATGCCGGCGCCGTGGAAGCGCGCCATCAGGCCCTCGGGGTCCGGGAACTTCGCCCGGTTCCAATGGAACACGTAACGCTTCGGCCCGATGGAGGTGTAGCCGGAGCCGAAGTGGAAGGCGCTGACCGGGATGTCCTCCGCCCGGCAGCGGCCGATGAACGCCTCGACCTGCGCCTGCGCGTCCGGCGCGTCGGCGAGGCCCATCGCCGTTTGCGCGTAGCCGAGCGACCAGCGCGGCGGCAGCGCCGTGCTGCCCGTCAGCCGCAGGAAGGCGGGCGTCACGTCCGAAAGCCGCGGCCCCGCCATCACGTAAAGATCGAGGTCGCCGCCCTCCGCCTCGTAGCCGCGGAACAGCCCGTGGTAGTTGTCGTGCTCCGCGCCCAGGTCGAAGGCGGCGGCGGCGTGGTTGTCGTACAGCAGCCCGTAGGCGGTGCCGGTCGCCCCGTCCTGCGCCAGCAGGAACGGCCAGTGCTTGTAGAGCGGGTCACCGGAACGCGGGTCGTAGCCGAGCGCGTCCCGCATGGCGACGCGCAGCCGCCGCCCGTGCAGGTCAAGCGGGCCGGTCTTGTCGCCCAGGCCGTAGTAACGGTCGTCCGGATGCCGGGCGAGGTAATGGGCCACCGCCGTGCCCCGGCGCGACAGCATCCACGCCATGCCCGGACGGTCCGCCAGAAACACCCGGCCATCCGGCCGCATCCAAGTCAGGCGGAACGGGTCAAGCTCAATGCGCAGGGTGAAGGCTTGCGTTCCCAGCGTCAGCCCGCCCTCGCCGCGCGTGATGGCGGGCGGCGGCCAGGCGCCCTCCTCCATCCGGTCCCGCCCGTCCCACGGCACGTCGGCCGCGCCCGGCGCCGGCACCATCCAGGTCCGCGGCTGCCGCGGCACGCCGCCGCGCAGGAACAGCACGCGCGCCAGGTCATCGGCCAGCAGGCTGATCCGGCAGGTGACGCCGCCCCCGCAGTCCAGCACGACGCCATGCGGGGTTTCATCGAGCAGGCCGGCGCGGCGGACGGGCCGCATCAGCGCGCCAGCGCGGCGCCGTCCGCGCCGAACACGTGCAGGTGCTCGGGCGGCAAGCGCAGGCGCACGGTTTCGCCGGGGCGCAGCCTGGTCTGGCCGGGCACCTGTAGCACCGCGTCGTGCTGCGCCAAGCGCACGTAGCTCAGCCCGCCCAACTGCTCCACCGCCGTCACGGTCGCGGGCACGCCGCCCTCCGCCGCTTGCAGGTGCTCGGGCCGGATGCCGAGCGTCGCCGTGTCCCCCGGGCGCAGGCCCGGCCGGGGCGGGACGGCGACCGTCCCCAGGCCGTCCACCGAAAACCCGTCCGCCTGCACGACGCCCGGCAGGAAGTTCATGCGCGGCGAGCCGATGAACCCGGCGACGAACTGGTTGGCCGGCTCGTTGTACAGCGCGAGCGGCGGCCCGGCCTGCTCCACCTGGCCCGCCCGCAGCACCACGATCTTGTCGGCCATCGTCATCGCCTCCACCTGGTCATGCGTCACGTAGATCATCGTCGTGCCGAGCCGGCGGTGCAGCGACGCCAGCTCCGCCCGCATCTCGACCCGCAGCTCGGCATCGAGGTTGGACAGCGGCTCGTCGAACAGGAAGATCTCAGGCTCCCGCACGATGGCCCGGCCGATGGCGACGCGCTGCCGCTGCCCGCCGGACAGGGCGCCGGGCCGCCGGGCAAGGAACGGCTCAAGCCGCAGCATCCGCGCCGCCTCGGCGATGCGGGCCTCGATCTCCGCCTTGGGGGTGGACAGGTTCTCCAGCCCGAACGCCATGTTCTGCCGCACCGTCATGTGCGGATACAGCGCGTAGGATTGGAACACCAGCGCCAGGCCCCGCCGCGCCGCCGGCAGGTCGTTCACCCGGCGTCCGCCGATCACCACGTCGCCCGCGCTGACCGGCTCAAGCCCGCAGATCATGCGCAGCAGGGTCGATTTGCCGCAGCCGGACGGACCGACAAAGGCCACGAACTCGCCGTCCGCCACATGGAGGTCCACGCCCCGGATCACCTCCACCTCGCCGAACCGCTTGGCCACGCCGCGCAGGCTGAGGCCCGCCACCGCTACTTCACCCCCGCCGAGGCGATGCCCTGGGTGATGTGCCGCTGCAAGGCCAGGAAGACCAGCGTGACCGGCAGCAGGGTCAGCACCGTCATCGCCAGCAGCAGGTTCCACGAGGTCGTCAACTCGCCCTGGAACGCATTGAGCGCGAGCTGCAAGGTGAACTTCTCCGACCGGTTCAGCACCACCATCGGCCACAGGAAGTCGTTCCAGCGCCACATCACCGAGAAGATCGCCAGCACCGCGAGCGCCGGCGCGGACAGCGGCAGCACGATGCGCCAGAACAGCCGCCACTCGCTGGCGTTGTCCATCCGCGCGGCATCCAGAAGCTCGTCCGGCAGGGTCAGCATGTACTGGCGGAGCAGGAACACCCCGGTGGGCGTGGCGACGCCGGGCCAGATGACGCCCCACAGCGAGTTGGTGAGGCCGAGCGCGGACGCGATCAGGTAGTTCGGCACCAGCACGATGGTGGGCGGGATCATCAGCGTCGCCAGGATCACCAGGAACACCGTCGCCCGGCCGCGGAACCGGTACTTGCTGAGCGCGAACGCCGCCATGGCGTTGAACAGCAGCGTGATGGCGGTGGCGACCACGGTGATGAAGGCGCTGTTCCAGAAATAATGGAGGAAATCGAAGCGCCGCACGACCTCGGCGTAGTTGGACCAGGCGGGGTGCAGGCGCAGCACGGGCGCGCGGTCCGCCACGGCCACCCGGACCGGCGCCGCGGGGCTGGCGGAATCGACCAGTTGGGATTGCAGCCCGACGCGCCGGGTTTCGGCCAGCACCTGGCCCGCATGCTCGCCCGCGGTCACGCGGAACAGCGGCAATTCCCCCGGGCGGCCCGGCACCGCCGCGCGCGCCGGCTCATACGGCAGCAGCGTGGGCGGCGACTGGTCCAGCGCGGCCGGCGTCTTGAGCGAACTCAGCGCCAGCCAGGCGACCGGGCCGAACATGATGGCCGTGCCCAGCAGCAGGTAGGCGTAGCAGGCCCAGTCGGTCCAGTCCGCGCCGTGCCGGCCGCGCGTGGCGAGCAGGAACCTACGCACCCCGCCCCCGCGTCGCGCGCAGCTGCAGCAGGGTCAGCACCAGCAGCACCGCCGCCAGCAGCAGGGACGCCGCGGACGCCATGCCGTACTCGCGCACCTGCTGGGCGAACCCGGTCTCGTAGATGAACTGCACGAGGTAGGTCGTCGCGGTGCCGGGGCCGCCGCCGGTCAGCACGAACACCTCGTCGAAGATCTGCACCGCACGGATCAGCGACAGCACCAGCACGACCAGGAGGCTCGGCATGACCAGCGGCAGGGTGATGCGGCGGAAGCGGGTCCAGGGCCGGGCGGCGTCCATCTCCGCGGCCTCGTACACGTCGCGCGGGATCGCTTGCAGCCCGGCCAGCAGGATCAGGGTGTAGAAGCCCATATGCGCCCAGATGCTGACGAACACCGTCCACCCGAAGGCGCTGCCGGCGCCGAGCAGCCAGTCCACCGGCTGCCCGCCGCCCGCGGTGATGGCCGCGTTCAGCACGCCGTTGCGCTGCAGGATCCACTTCCAGATCAGCGCCACCACGACCGGGGACAGCAGGACGGGATAGAAGAACGCCGCCCGGAACAGGCCCCGGCCGCGCACCGGCTTGTTCAGCGCCAGCGCCGTCACCCCGCTCAGCAGCACCATCAGCGACACCTGCAGCGCCACGAAGGCCAGGGTGTTGTGCACCCCATGCCAGAACAGGTCGCGCTGGCATGAGGACGGGTCGAGGTAGCTGCCGCAGGCCAGCAGCGCCCGCATGTTGCCGAGGCCGGCCCACGGGCGGTCGCCGGGCAGCAGGTTGGTGCCCGATGTCGCGGCATACCAGACGTTCAGCACGATGGGCAGGAAGGTGAACACGCCGAACACCAGGAGGTTCGGCCCGACGAACAACCAAGCCAGCCCCGGCCCCAGCCGCCGCTGCGCCCAACGCATCGGGCGCTCCGGCAGGTTCATGAAGGCGCCAAAGGCGCGGTCGAAAGCGGGGGCGAAGGCGGGGCGCATGGCTACTTCGACGCGGCCAGCGCGCTTTGCACGTCTTGGTCGATGCGGGCATAGGCCTGGTCCAGCGTCAGCTCCCCCACGATGGCCTGCGACAGCCGGGCGACGGTGGCGTTGAACACCGGGCGGTTCAGGATGTAGCCCTGCAGCCGGTAGGCCACGGGCGAGATGCCGCCGGCTGCCGCCGTGAACGCCTGCAGCGCCGCGCGGGCGGGGGCCGGCAGGTCGTACTCGACGCCGGATTGCTGCAGCCCGGCATGGGCGGGGATGTTGGCGGTGCGCGACGCCATCTCGGCATAGACCGGCGGGCTCGCGAGGTAGTCGAGGAAGCGGGCGACCTCCTTCGGGCTTTTGGTGGATTTGAACGCGACGAAGGCGGCGCCGCCGGGCATGGCGGTGCAGGCGGCGGGGCCGCACGGGGGCGGGGCGACCGACCAGTCGAACCCGTCTCCCACCGAGGATTGCAGCCGCCGCACCTGCCAGCTTCCAGAGATGTAGACGACGACGCGGGCGCCCGCGAACTCCTCGAACCCATCGCGATACGCGCCGCCGCCGGCGGCGGCCCACACCTCGCGCTCCACCGTGTTGTCCTTGTTCCAGCGCACGAACCGCTCGGCGAATGCGCGAAACCCCGCATCGGTCACGGCGGGCGCGCCATCCGGGCCGAAATACTGCGCGCCGTAGTCGATGGCCCCGGCGGCGAAGCGGTGCCCGCTGCGGTCCATCGCCATGCCGGCCTGCGTTTTGGTTGCGCGCGCCACCTGGGCGGCGGCGGCGGCCCAGTCGTCCCACGTCGCGCGGGCGTCCGGCACCGGCACGCCCGCCTGCTCGAACAGCGTCGTGTTCACGATGGGGCCGGTGACGGTCAGCTGCGTCGGCAGGCCGTGGATGCCGGCGTCGCCGGGGGCAGCGCGCATCCAGGGCAGGGTGGCGCCGAAGTTCGCCTCCCAATACGCGGCGTCGCCCAGCAGCGGCCGGAGGTCGAGGAAATAGCGGGAAATGGCGCCGAAGTCCGTCACCCGCGCGATGTCCGGCCCGTTGCCCGCGGCGAGCTGCACCGGCAGGCTTTCCTGGATCGACTTGTAGGGCACCTGGTCGATTGCGACGCGCACGTCGGGGTTGGCCTGCATGAAGCGTTGGGCCAGCGCGGCCGTGACCTCGCACTCGTTGCCGTCGGAATAGCAGGCAACGCGGATGTCGGCCGCGGCGGCGTGCCCGGCGAGCGCGGCGGCAGCCAGGGTGGCCAGCACTCCGTGGCGGATCATGGTCGTCTCTCCCTTGGCCTTTTGGCGCAGCTTACCGCCCCCGGCGGATCAGTCCAGTAGAGCCGCGGCCTCGAACAGCGGACGGAAGGCGGAGCCGGCACGGTGGAACACCGGGGGTTGGCCGGGTGGCGCCGGCACGGTGGCGTGCGCGCCGCCGGGGTAGGGCGTGCCGGACCACAGGTGCACCCAATCCGCGCCCGCCGGCAGGTAAACGCGCCAATCCACGGCGCCCACCCGGTGCACCGGCGCCACCAGCAGGTCGGGGCCGTACAGGTAGGCGTCCTGGATCGCGTGGGTTGCCCGGTCCGCCTCGAAGTGCAGGAACAGCGGGCGCTGCACCGGCAGCCCGCGCGCCGACGCCTCGGCGACCAGCGTGCGGAGATAGGGCGCCAAATGCGCGTGGATGCGCGTCATGCGGGCGAAGTGCGCCAGCACCGCTGGGTCACCGTCAATTTGCAGGTTGTCCTCGGGCCGGTTGCCCTCGTGGCTGCGCATGACGGGCGTGAACGCCGCCATCTCCGCCCAGCGCATCAGCAGCTCCGGCGTGCGGACCAGGCCGAACAGGCTCGTGTAGCCGCCGATGTCCGAATGGTGGTAGGCGTTGCCCAGCAGCCCCGCCGACAGCGCGGCGCAGACCACGGTTTGCAGCCCGTCGTGCCGGGAGAAATCGACGCACTGGTCCCCCGCCCACAGCAGCGGGCAATGCCGCTGCACGCCGGTGAACCCGGCCCGCATGAAGAACAGCGCCTCGCCCCCCTGCCCCGCCTGCGCGACGGCATCGGCGTTCACCGCCGCCCACAGCACCGGCCAGGCGTTGTGCAGCAGGGTCGCATCCACGCCGCTGGCCAGGCGCGCATCCGTCGGCAGGTACTCGCCGAAGTCCGCCATCCAGCCGCTGAGGCCCAGGCCGAGCATCTCCCGCCCGATCACCCGCTCGGCGAACCAGGCGCAGGCATCGGGCCGGGTCAGGTCGATCACGCCGCAATGGAACTCGCCGAAATCGACCAGGTAGGTGCCGCCGGCCGCGTCCCGCGCCAGGAACCCAGCCGCCTCCGCCTCAGGGAACAGGCTGCCGTCGTCGCAGAGGTAGGGGTTCACGTAGCCCAGGAACCGGATGCCCCGCGCCCGCAGCCCGGCAATGCGCGCCGGCAGGTCCGGGTAGCGTTCCCGGCTCCACCGCCAGTCCCAGAACAGCCGGCGGCCGAAACTTGTCTGCCGCACGC
>CAXSEX010000009.1:11759-25008 GCA_964236415.1 uncultured Acetobacteraceae bacterium
CCACAGCCCGGCGATCCGCGCGCCCGCCGCGGCCACCGCGTCCAGGCGCGCGAAGCTGTTGACCCCGTCCTTCAGCCCGAGGATCGCGCCGCCCAGCACCCAATCCGGCAGCGACGGCTGCCGCCCGAAGCGCAGGGACAGCGCCTCGACCAGCGCGAGCAGGCTCGGCGCCGCGGTCAGCTCAAGCCGCTCCGGGATCGCCCAGGCTTCCAGCAGGTGGTGGCCGGGCGCGGTGAAGTCGAACACGCTGTAGGCCGTCGTCTCCAGGTGCACCGCGACCCGACGCGCGGTGAGGAAGGTCGGCTGCGGGTAGTTGGTGGTGTGGTAGTCGCCGCCCGCCCGTCCCGCCGCGTCGGCCTGCTGCGTGATGGCCGTCGATTTGTCGCGCCCGACGCCGGGTTCGCTGGTCCAGAGCGGGAAGCGGCGCCCGCGCAGGTCCAGGTATGACATCTGCTCGCCGCATCCCCAGACCGCCGCCTCCGGGTCGGCCGGCAGTTGCAGCCAAAGGCGGTTGTCGAGCGGGTCGGCGGCGGCGAACGCGATGCTGGCGCGCGAACCGTCGAGTTCGATGTGCAGCACCAGCCGGACCGGGCCGCCCGGTTGCGCCCGCAACTCGACTTGCCCGTCCCGCACCGTCGCGTGCGGCAACGGCGTGCGGGACAGCACGGTGCCCTGGATGTCGAAGTTGCCGCGGTGCATGTCGAACCGCGCCTCGCCCCGGCCGATGGAGACGCAGGGCGCCGCCGCGCCGTGGGACAAGAGGCACTGCCCGCCGTGCCAGACCGAGAACCCGTCGCCGGACGCGCGCAGTTCCATCAGTTCGCAGCTCCATCAGTTCAGCGTCAGCCCGGCATCGACGAGGAAGTCCGCCCCGGTGCAGCCCGCCGCCTCGTCCGAGGCCAGGAACAGCGCCATGCGCGCCACGTGGCTCCCGTCCAGCCGGAGCTTCAGCGCCTGGTCGTCCAGGATGCGCTGGTTCACGGCCGGGGTAAGCCACAGCGCCTGCTGCCGCGCGGTCAGGATCGCGCCGGGCACGATGCAGTTGACGCGGATGCCCGCTTCGCCCAGCTCGCGCGCCAGGGTGCGCGTCATGCCGTGGATCGCCGCCTTGGCGGTCGTGTAGCCCACCATGCCGGGCCGGCCGCGCATCCAGGACACCGACCCCAGCAGGATCACCGACCCGCCGCCGCGCGCCGCCATCGCCGGGGCGGCGGCCTGGGTCGCGAAGAACTGGTGGTCGAGGTTGAGCGCCAGGCACCGGCTCCAGTGCTCCGGCTCGACCGCCGCCAGCGCGTGCCGGTCGTCCTTGCCGGCGTTGTTGACCAGCACGTCCACCGGCGCCGCCGCGGCGACGGCGGCGCGGAGCGACGCGATGTCGGTGAGGTCGCAGGCTTGGAAGCGCGCCCCGGTCTCGGCCGCCAGCGCCTGGCCGGCCGCCTCGTCGATGTCGAGGAACCGCACCGCCGCGCCCTGCGCCACGAAGGCGCGCACCATCTCGGCCCCGATGCCGGACGCGCCGCCCGTGACCAGCACGCCCCGGCCGCGGAGCGAGGCATAGGTCACGTCGTGGTAGCGGGTGGGGGCGTCCGGCATCGGCGGCATTACAGGTCCGGCCGCGCGGCGATGCAAGGCCGGGACGGGCCTGCGCCCAGCGCCGCGCAAGCTCACGCGAGCGTCCACCCTCCAGGCTGGCGCCCCCATCCCGGGTTCGATAGGCTCGTCTCATAATAAAACGGGAGGGACGGCGATGTCGGCCCTGATGGATGAAGCGGCACTGGAGCGGTCCGCCATGCGGCGGGTGACGTGGCGCCTGGTGCCGTTCCTGATCGTCTGCTACTTCGTGGCGTTCCTCGACCGGGTGAACGTCGGCTTCGCCGCCCTGCAGATGAACCAGGACCTCGGCTTCTCCGCCACGGTATACGGCTGGGGCGCCGGCATCTTCTTCCTCGGCTACTTCCTGTTCGAGGTGCCGAGCAATATCCTGCTGGAGCGGGTGGGCGCGCGCAGGTGGATCGCGCGCATCATGGTCACCTGGGGCGTCGTCTCGGCCGGCATGGCGCTGGTGACGGGAACCTGGTCGTTCATGGGGCTGCGCTTCCTGCTGGGCGCCATGGAGGCCGGGTTCTTCCCGGGGATCATCCTGTACTTGACCTACTGGTTCCCGAGCGAGCACCGGGCCAAGGTCGTCGGCATCTTCATGGTGGCGATCCCGATCAGCAGCCTGCTCGGCTCCCCGGTTTCCGGCGCCATCCTGGGCATGAACGGCGTGCTGGGCCTGCGCGGCTGGCAGTGGCTGTTCATCCTGGAGGCGGTGCCGTCCGTCCTGCTGGGCTTCGCGGTCCTGGCGTGGCTGCCGGACCGGCCCGCCGCGGCGCGCTGGCTGCCGGACGCCGAGCGGGACTGGCTCCGCCGCCGGCTGGACGCCGAGCACAAGCGCACGGCGACGGCGCACAAGGTCCCGCTGCGGCAGGTGCTGAGCCAGCGCAAGGTGCTGCTGCTGGCGCTGGTCTATGCCGGAAGCGTCGCGAGCAACTACGGCCTCACGCTGTGGCAGCCGCAGATCATCAAGAGCTTCGGGCTGACGGACGGGCAGACCGGGCTGCTGAACTCCGTGCCGTTCGCCTTTGGCTGCGTCGCGATGATCTGGTGGGGCTGGCGGTCGGACCGGAAGCGGGAGCGGCTGTGGCACACGGCGGTGCCGCTGTTCGTGTGCGCGGCCGGGTTGGCGGCGTGCGTGGCGTTCGCCGCGAGCCTGCTGCCGACCGTGTTGGCGCTGTGCGTCACCCTGCTCGGCGTTTACGCCGTGAAGGGGCCGTTCTGGGCCACGGCGACCGAGGTGCTGCCGGCCGCAACGGCGGCGGCCGGGATCGCCGCGGTCAACTCGGTCGGCAACCTGGCGGGCTTCGTGGGGCCGTTCCTGATCGGCGCCATCAAGGACGCGACCGGCAGCTTCGCCTTGGGGCTGCTGCCGCTGATCGCCTTCGCCGTGGTGGCCGGGTTCGTGGTGCTGGCCATGGGCAAGCAAGGCCCCGCCGCCGTCGTGGCGGCGGAGTAGGGCCATCCAAATTCGTCAGCAGGCATTGCCGGTTTGAACGTGCGGCGCTTATCTGGGGCTGGGCACAGGGAGGGAACCAATGCTGCAACCCGTGGACTCGGCGGAGGTCGGGCACGCCGCCATCGCGGGTTGATGTACCTGATCGCCTACATCGACCGGCAGAACATCGGCTTCGCCAAGCTGCAGATGGCCGGCGACCTTGGCCTGTCCGAGTCCGCCTACGGCCTCGGCGCCTCGCTGTTCTTCATCGGCTACTTCCTGTGCGAGGTGCCCAGCAACCTGTTCCTGGCGCGCGTCGGCGCCCGGCGCTGGTTCGCGCGCATCATGGTGTCCTGGGGCATCGTGACGACGCTGCTCGGCTACACCAGCGGGACGGTGATGTTCTATGTGCTGCGCTTCCTGCTGGGAGCGTGCGAGGCCGGGTTCTTCCCCGGCGTGCTCTACCTGCTCACCGTCTGGGTGCCGTTTGGCCACCGGGCGCGCATGGTGGGCTGGTTCATGATCGCGAGCGCGGTGGCCAACGCGGTCGGCGCGCCGATCTGCGGGGTGCTGCTGGACCTGGACGGGGCGCTCGGGCTGCGGGGTTGGCAGTGGGTATTCCTGGCCACCGGCCTGCCGGCCGTGGTGATGGGCGTCGTCACGCTGTTCATGCTGCCGGACGGCCCGGCCCAGGCCCGCTTCTACACGCAAGCCGAGAAGGACTGGGTGCGGGAGTCCATTGCGGCCGAGGACGCGCGCGACGCCAAGGTGGAGCACGGCAACCCGCTCGCGACGCTTGGGGACCGCCGGGTGCTGCTGCTGGCCTTCACCTATGTCGGCTTTCCGCTCGCGGCCTACGGGCTGAGCTACTGGCTGCCGACGGTGGTGAGGGGGTTCGGCGTGTCCAACACCACGAATGGGTTGATCAATATCCTGCCCTGGATCGTCACCGCGCTCGCGCTGTGGTGGGTGCCGCGGCATTCCGAGCAGGTCGGGGAGAAGACGCTGCACATCCTCGTGCCGGTCATGGTGGGGACGGCCTGCCTGGTGCTGAGCGTGCTGGTGCCCGGCAACGCCGTGCGGTTCGCGCTGCTGTGCGTCGCGGCGGCGGCCATCTTCTCGCCGCAGCCGGTGTTCTGGACGCTGCCCTCCAGCTTTCTCCGGGGCGCCTCGGCGGCGGCGGGGCTGGCGGCGATCAACTCGGTGGGCAACCTGGGCGGCTTCCTGGCGCAGAACGCGGTGCCCTGGATCCGGGACGCGACGGGAAGCACGCTGGCGCCGATGCTGTTCCTGGCGGCGTGCCTGGCCTTTGCCGGGCTGATGGTGCTGGCGGTGCAAGGCATGCTCAGCCGTCACGCACGGGCCGCCGCGGCGGCGGAGGTTTCGTAGCGGGCGGAAAAATGCAGCGTTGGGGCAGCGGCCCGTGTCGGCATTGTGCAAAAAAATCATTCTTGAGTGCGCCAATTGTCCGCGAAGGGCGTTGTAGGCCCAGTGTGGAGGGATGATGCATGTCGAAACGACGCTGGACGACAACTTGCTTGCTGCTGCTGTCGGTGATGCAGCCTGGGACAGGGCATGCCGCGGTGACGGAGGACATGTTCCAGATGCGCGACACGTCCGACTTGGTCGGCCTGTGCAGCGCGGGCCAGGCCGATCCCCTGTATGTCGCGGCGATTCATTTCTGCCAGGGCTTCGGCTCCGGCGCCTACAGCGTCGCCAGCGAGTACCAGGCGGCGCAAAGCCGGGCGCGCACGTTCTGCTCGCCGAGCGCGGACCGCCGCCCGAGCCGGAACACCGCGGTCGCCGAGTTCGTGCAATGGGCGAACGCCCGGCCGGATGCCATGCGGCTTCCGGCGACGGATGGGCTGCTGCGCTTCCTGTCCGACCGGTTCCCATGTCCCGAGGCCACTGCGACGAAGGGGAGCCGCCGATGAAGCGCACCGTCATGGCACTCGCGGCCGCAGGCAGCCTGGCATTGGGCGGCTGCGCGGGGATGAACGACACCCAGCAGCGCGCGCTGACCGGCACCGGGATCGGCGCCGCGGGCGGCGCGGTGCTGGGCGCCATCGGCGGCAATGCCGGGCTGGGCGCGGTGCTGGGCGCCGGAGCCGGCCTGGCGGGCGGGCTGATCACCGACAGCGTGAAGAAGAACGAGGCCCAGAACTACCGGAACGGCTATTCTGCCGGCTACAGCGCCCGGCGCTGACGCTTAACGCCCGGCGGACTACAGCCGTGTCGCCCGCCGCCCACCTTGCCGCTGTCAACTTCTTTGCCGGCGACATCCAGGGTGGGCTGGGACCGTTCCTATCGACCTGGCTGGCGAGGACGGGCCATTGGAGTCCGGACCGCGTCGGCCTGGTCACCACAGCCGTGGGCCTGGGCACCCTCGTGCTGAACGGCCCGGCGGGCGTCCTTGCGGATCGCACGGGGCGCCCGCGGCTGCTGCTCGGCGTGGCCTGCGCGGCGATCCTGGCCGGTACGCTCTCGCTGCTCTATGCCCGCAGCTTCACGGCCGTGCTGCTCGCGCAGTTCGTTGCCGCAGCCGGCGGAACGCTGGTGCTGCCCGCGATGACCTCGCTCACGCTGGGCATCGTCGGCAAGGCGGCCTTCCCGCGCCAGCAGGGACGCAACCAGGCTTTCAACCATGGCGGCATCCTCGCCGCCGCGTTGCTGATCGGCGGGGGCGCACGGCTCCTGGGGGACGGCATCGCGTTCCCCGTGCTGGGCGCCATGGCGCTTGCCGCGATGGCCGCGGTCGCCACCACACCAGGCAACGCCTGGAACGGACGCCGCGCCCATGGCTGGAAGGAGGACGAGCCGGACGAGGCCGACCGCCGGCATCCATTGCTGGAGGTGCTCGCGAACCACCGGCTGCTGCTGCTTGCGGCGGCTCTTGCCCTGTTCAACCTCGGCAACGGCGCGATGCTTTCGCTGGTCAGCCAGCGGCTGGTGGCCACGGGCGCCGGCGCCACCTCCTGGACGGCCGCCTATGTCACCGTGGCGCAACTGACGATGATCCCGGTGGCGCTGTGGGCCGGGTCATTGGCCGACAAGCGGTGGCGCCGCTCCCTGCTGCTGATCGCCTGCGGCGCCTTTCTGGTGCGTGCGGTGTTCTCGGCGCTGGTCAGCTCTCCGCCTTGGCTGATCCCGGCGGAGGTGCTGGACGGCGTCGCGTCGGGCCTGCTCGGCGTCGCCGTTCCGGTGCTGGTCGCCGACCTCACCTGGGGCAGCGGCCACACCCAGACGGCGCTGGGCACGGTCAGCGCACTGCAAGGGGTTGGCGGCGCGCTGTCGGGCCTGTTCGGCGGCCTGCTTGTCGGCTGGCTGGGCTGGACCGCCGCGTTCCTCGGGCTTGCCGTCCCGGGAGCGGTTGCCTTCGCCTTGGCGCTGTGGCTTGCCAAGGCGGCGTCAGACACCGGGACGGACGCCGCGCCGCGCCTGCAAGGCAGCCAAGCGCGGTGATCGGCAGCCTGGCCGTCTTTCGCCGCCTGCCCGCTGTCAGAGATCCAGGCTTTGCGGCAGGATGACGAGGTCGCGGATGGTGACGTTCCTTGGCCGGGTGAGCATGAACAGCACGGCGGCTGCCACCTCCTGGGGCTGCATGAGGCTCCCGGCCGCCAAGGCGTCGTCGAGCTTCGCCTTGGGCCAATCGCTCAGCAAGGCCGTCACCACGGGGCCGGGGGCGACGGCGCCGACGCGGATGCCGTGCTTGGCGACCTGCCGCCTGAGCGTGTGGACGAACGCCTGCACCGCGTGCTTCGACGCCGTGTAGATCGGCTCCACGACGACCGGGACGAGGCCGGCCACCGAGCTGGTCACGATGATGTCGCCGGTCCCGCGCTCGACCATGTGCGGCAGGACGGCGTGGATGGACCGGAACGCGGCGCCGACGTTCAGGTTCAGCATGCGGTCCCAGGCGTCGGGATCGCCGCCTACCACGTCGCCCCCGACATAGGACCCCGCGTTGGCATGGAAGATGTCCAGCTGCTCGGCGAGTTCCAGGATCTGCGGCATCATGCCGGTCACGCTTTTGGGATCGAGGAGGTTGACCACCAAGGGGATCGCCTGGGGTCCAAGTTCCGAGCAGGCGTCCCTCAGCTTCTCCTTGGCGTGGTCCACCAGCACGACCCGGGCACCGGCCGCGAGCATGGCCCGGGCGCATTCAAGGCCGATGCCCGACGCGGCGCCGGTGATCGCCGCAACCTTGCCCGACAGTTCCTGGCCCATTTCCAAACTCCATCCCGATCCAGTGTTGGCGTGCGCGGCGTGGGCTGCGCTCAGGCGCGGCCGTGGGACGCGCGCGACCGCCGCGCCAGGCTGTCCACGATCACCGCGATGGCCAGCACGGCGCCGGTGATCATGTAACGGAGCGAGGACGACAGATCGAGCAGCGTCAGCCCGCTCGCGATGGATTGGATCACGATGATGCCGAGCAGCGCCGAGTAGGCGCTGCCGCGCCCGCCGAACAGGCTGGTGCCCCCGATCACCGCGGCTGCGATGGCGTTCAGGTTGACGTCCCCGGTGCCGGCCTGCTGGCTGGCGGAGGCGAGGCGGGCGGCCGACAGCACGCCGCCCAGCGCCGCGAGCGTCGAGCACAGCACGAAGGCGCTGGTGTAGATGCCGCGCACGTTGATGCCGGAGCGCCGCGCGGCTTCCCGGTTGCCGCCCACCGCCGTCATCGAGCGGCCCCACTTGGTCCGCTTGAGCGCGTAGTCCATCGCCACCACGAGGCCGACGAACAGGCCGAACATCCAGGGGATGCCGCGGTCTTCGTTGAGGTAGAAGGCGATGAGTTCGAGGGCCACCGTGAAGGCAAGCGCGCGGGCCAGGATGCCGGCCAGCGATGGCGGCGTCAGGCCCGCCGCGCGGCGCCGGGCGGCCGTGCGGTAGCCGGTCGCGAAGATGGCGGCGCCCGCGATCAGCACCAGCGCGTAGGAAACGAAGGATGGCATGACGAGCGTTTGGCCAAGGACCACAAGCGCAGAGTCATAAGGCAGGTTGATGGAGCCGGTGGAGCCGAGGATGTAAAGCTGCATCCCGAGTACCGCGAGCAGGCCCGCGAGGGTCGAGACGAAGCTCGGCATTCCCAAGCGGTTGAACAGCATGGCGTAGAAGGCGCCGAACACGCCGCCCACCGCGAGCGCCGCCAGGATCGCGATCACGACCGGCCAGTCGCTGTTGACCCAGAGCACGCCGACGACCGCCGAAGCGAAGCCGCTGACCGAGCCGACCGACAGGTCGATCTCGCCGATCATCAGGATGCAGACAATGCCGAGCGAGATGACGCCGACCGTGGAGCTGTCGAACAGCAGGTTGACGAGGTTGCTGCTCGACAGGAAAATCGGATTGAGGCTTTGGAACACCGTCCAGATGATCGCAAGCCCGACGACCACCGGCAGCGAGCCGAGGTCGCCCGACCGGACGCGGTCGATGAAGCCGCGGACCGCGCCGCCCAGCCCGGCGTCGTGCCGGACGCGGACATCGGCGCGGTCGAGCGCCGGCGCTGCCGGGTTGGCCTTGTCGCTGCTCATGCCCTCGCCTCCCCCGAAAGGTCTTGCTGGGCCTGGCGCCGCCCGGAACGGCGGGACACCGCGTTGTCGGCAGCACCCGTGATGGCGCTGACCAGTTCCTGGTTCGATGCGTCGGGGTAGAAGATGCCGTTGTTGCGCCCGAGCCGCAGCACGACGATCCGGTCCGCGACGGCGCGCACGTCCTCCATGTTGTGGCTGATCATGATCACGCCGAGGCCGCGGTCGCGCACCCGCTCGATCAGGTTCAGCACCTCCGCGGTCTGGGCGACGCCCAGGGCGGCGGTGGGCTCGTCGAGCATGATGAGCTTCGGCTCGGACAGCAGGGAGCGGGCGATCGCCACGGTCTGCCGCTGGCCGCCGGACAGGGAGGCCACCGGCTCGCGCACCGAGGGGATGCGGGCCGCCAGCTCCTTGAGCAGCGTCCAGGAGCGTATCTCCATCGTCACCTCGTCGAGGCCGAGGCGGCCCAGCTCGCGGCCCAGGAAGATGTTGGCGACGACGTCGAGGTTCTCGCACAGCGCCAGGTCCTGGAACACGGTCGCGATGCCGAGCGCCAGCGCCTCCGCGGGCCCGGCCAGAGTCACCGGCCTGCCGGCGAAGGTCATCGTGCCGCTGCTCGCCTGGTGGACGCCCGCCAGCACCTTCACCAGCGTCGACTTGCCGGCGCCGTTGTCGCCGACCAGCGCCACCACCTCGCCGGCGCGCACGTCCAGGTCGATGTCGGCCAGGGCGGAGACGGCGCCGAACTGCTTGCAGATGCCCCGCAGGCTGAGCACGGCGTCGCCTGGCAGGGCGGCGGACGGCACGGCCGCAGGCGGCAAGGCGGCGGGCGGCGATGGCTGCGGCATGGGTGCGAGGCCCCTCGTGGTGCGGCGGAAATCGTCACGGCGCCCGGGTCGCCCGCCGCTTCCCGATGCGGGCGGGCGGTCCGGGCGCCGGGCCGTCAGGGCGTGATGCCGAGCGTCTTGCAGCCTGCGACGTAGCGGCCGGTGCACAGCACGGAGGCCGGCTCGATCGGCTTGCCGTCCACCATCTTGTCGACGATCTCCGACTTGAGGTTGCCGGACGTCACGACCGCCGGGGTGAACAGGCGCGACGGCGTGCCGAACAGGGTGCTGTCGGATTTGGGCGCCTGGCCTTCGAGCAGCCCGGCCACGACGTCGGCCGCCGCGGCGGCGACGATCTCGCTCGGCTTGGAGATGGTGTTGTACTGGTCGCCCGCGATGATGAGCTGCAGCCCGGCGATGGTGGCGTCGTTGCCGGTGACGGGCGGGACCGGGGAAACGCCCGCCGCCTTGAAGGCCGCAATCGCGCCGCCCGCGGTGCCGTCGTTGGCCGCGACCACGCCCACGATCTTCTTCTGGAAGCGCGAGATCTGGCCGCTTGCCCATTGCTGGGCCTTGGCCGGCACCCATTCCGGCGTGTCGTACTCGGCCAAGGTCGCGTAGCCGCCCTCGGCGAGGCCCTCGTGGATGCCCTTCTTGATCAGGCCCGCCGCCGCGTCGGTCGGCGAGCCGTTGATCTCCAGCACCCCGGTGCCGTTCGTCGGCGCCTTGATCGCCTTGAGGTGGTCCACGAGCGACTTGGCGATAGCCTTGCCGATCTCCTCGTTGTTGAAGGACACGTAGTAGTCCGCCGCCGCCGAGGGGATCGGCCGGTCGTAGGCGATCACCTTGATGCCCTGGCCCTGGGCCTGCTTGACCAGGGACGCGGCGGCGGCTGAATCGACGGGATCGAGCACGATGGCCTTGGCGCCCTGCGACACGGCCGAGTTGAACTGCTGCTGCTGGCGTGAGGCGTCGCCGTTCGCGTTCTGGTACAGCACCTTGCAGGTCGGGCAGTTCTTCTGCATCTGCGCCACGAAGCCAGGGTGGTCGTGCTCCTCGTAGCGGGTCGAGCCTTGGTCGGGCATGAGGAACGCCACGGTCGTGTTGGAGACCGTCGCGGCGGAGGCCGCAGTGCCGCCGAGCAGGCCCAAGGCGAGCGCCGCCACGGCCGTGGTCCTCAGCATCGGCGCCTTGGTGTGTCGGATCATGCTTGTCTCCCTTTCATCGGCCGAAGCCGGCCCGTTTGCGTTCATCGCGTGTTGGTCGGCGGCGCGAGGACTGGCACCGCCGAGAACTCTGGGTCTCTCAGGCCATGCTGGCGAACCGTCGCCGGTCGCGCTGGAGAATGCGGCGCCCCTCGGTCGCTTTGGCAAGGGGCCACTCATGCTCCGGGTGGACCCACCGGGCCGTTTGACATGGCAATCTGCGCAGCCAAGCCTTGAACGAATGGCTGCCGCGCAGCTGCACCAAATTCAGATTGGGTTTCAACCCCAGAGTTCCTCCTAGCCCCCACACCTTGACCCACGCTGCCACCCTGAGCGGCGCCGCGCGAGCGGTGTGGATCATGATCTTTTCCAAACGAAGTTTCTTTGCAGCGGCGATCCTCGCCACGGCATGATTTTTCGCCGGATCAATCCATCTTATCCCAAATGTACTCTGCACGGAACCGTGCTGCCACACGCTTTGCAGCACAGCACCAATATTTTTTTGCGCGCCGGAGGCGATGACGCTGCGGACGCGCATCGTGCCGGGCGAGACATCCCATGCGCCGGCAGCGCCGCGCTAGAACTTCAGCTTGGCATTCAGCTGCTTCGCGTTGTCCTGCGTGACGGCTTCCGCTGGCGTCCCGGGGCCGGGCGGGATCACCTGATCGCAACCCTTCTGGCGCCCGATGGGTTCACCCCGGCATGCGGCCCGTCCAAGCCTTGCCCCGCGCGTTCTTTCACCGGCCCGTGCCGGTTGTCGCCCGCGACCTGGTCGGGGCAACGCTGCTGGTCGATGGCGTGGGCGGGATCGTGGTCGAGACCGAGGCCTACGCCCGGGACGACCCCGCCTCGCACAGCTTCGGGGGCCGGACCGTGCGCAATGCGTCCATGTTCGGGCCAACCGGCCATGCCTACGTCTACCGCTCGTATGGCATCCATTGGTGCCTGAACGCCGTGTGCGACGCCGAGGCCCTGGGCAGCGCCGTCCTCATCCGGGCGCTGGAGCCGACGGCGGGCATCGAGCTGATGAGGCAGCGCCGGGGCGTGGCGGACGTGCGGCGGCTTTGCAGCGGCCCTGGGCGCCTTTGCCAGGCTTTGGGTGTGACCGGGGCGCTAGACGGCCTGCCGCTGGACGCGCCGCCGTTCGTGCTCGAAGGCCGATCGGGGCCGCCGCGGATTGCGGAAGGGCGCCGCATCGGCATCACGCAGGCGGCTGAGACGCCCTGGCGCTTCTGCTTGTCCGGCTCCCCATTCCTGAGCCGGACGCCGCGCGGATGATGCCTTCGCTCAGCCGCCCCTGGCCGCAGCGTCTGGCCGGGCTGGACCGGCGCGGGGCGGTGCCGTTCGTGCATCCGTCCTTGTGCTGGTCGCCGACATGCTGGAGAACGCGCGCGCGGCCGCGGCGCTGGTGCGCGTCCGCTATTCGGCGCCTGAGACATCGACTCGCACACAACGAGACAGCGTCCATGTAATTAAATTGTACACATGATTACGAATGTGCTCGCGGGCTGCCAGAGGGGCAACCCGCCCTCAACATGAAGCGTCCCTATGTCCGACAGCACAGGCGACAACAGCGGCGGCGTGAGCCTGGGCGACGGCAGCGCCGCCGCGGTCACTCGCAGCAACGGCCAGCTTTCCGTGATCGACCCCGTGACCGGCGTGGCGGTGACGGTCGCGACCGTCAACCCGACGGACCCGCAGTGGGCGAAGCAGGAGGCGTCTCTGATCGGCAACCCGACGACGGCGGCCCTGACAGGATTGGCGTGCCCGCCATAGTCTCCGGCCTTTTCGGCAGCCAGATCGGCACCGCTCTCGGCTCTCCCACCGGCCAGGCGGCGCTACAGGCGGTGAACGGGATCGCCGACACGACCGAGAACGCGATCGCGACGGCGATCGGCCTCTACGTCAATCCCAACGATGGCCCGATCAACGGCTACGGCTTCCTCGATTATGGCGGCCCGGGATCGTGATGGCGGCCACCAAGTTCGTCGTGGGCACGCTGTTCTGCGCGGTGGCCCTCTGCACCCTGTTCGCGCCGCCGGGTCCGCTCAACTCAGCGGCGTGGGCCGCCGCCGTGCCGCTCGACCTGATCGTCGTCGGTTACTATGTGCGGAAAAAGCACTTCCCGAACTTCCCGCGCCTGCGCTGAGCTTGCCGTTTTGCGCGAGGTCGCGTTCTTCGGGCACGACCTGAACCTGGACGCGGCCGAAACCTTGCTGATCACGAGGCGGCGCAGGCCGTGAAAGGCGCCCTGCTCAAGCGCGCGGCGCGCGACCAGGGATCGCCGCTGCACCGCTTGCGCCAGGACGCCCTTCATGTGGCCGAGGGCCGGGTCGTGTCCTCGGGCGGCGTGGGCGAGGCGATGGCCGACCTGATGGCGCGCCACCCCGACGGGCGGATCGAGGAGGAAGCGATCACTGGACGCGACATGGGCCGGAGCAAGCATGGCCGGCAAGCCTTCGGGGCGCAGTCCGCCAAGGTGCTGAGCGACCCCGACACCCTGCACGCCCAAGTGGAACGCTTGGTCGGGGCGTTCGCGGGCGGGCGGGCGATCAACCCCATGCTGGTGCGCAGCCGGCTCATCGGCGCCATGGTGTAGGGCCTGGGCCAGGCGCTGCACGAGGAAAGCGCGATGGACGGGCGCACCGGCAT
>CAXSEX010000010.1:0-24918 GCA_964236415.1 uncultured Acetobacteraceae bacterium
TCATCAAGTAAGCTCCAACGGGAGCGTATCAATCATTCTGATCGCGCCGCCGCCTCTGCCTGCCGCAAGTCGCCCAGCTCGATCAGCCCGGCGAACAGCTTCTTGCCGACGATCAGCGCCGGCGTCCCCTGCAACCCGACCTGCTGGGCGAGCGCGATGTTGGCGTCGAGCCGCGCCTTGATCGCCGGGTCGTCCATGTCGCGCAACAGCCGTCCGCCATCGAGGCCCAGGCGCTCGGCCGTCGCGCGCAGCGTGTCCCGCGTGGGCGGGGCCGAGTCGTGCATCACCGCGTCCTGCATCTTGAAATAGCCGCCCTGGCGCTGCGCGGCCAGCAGCGCGCGGCCCTCCAACTGGCTGGCGGGACCCAGAATCGGCAGGTCCTTGAACACGATCCGCACGTTCGGGTCGGCTTGCAGCAGCGCGGCGTGGGTGGGCAGCATGCGGCGGCAGTACGGGCAGCGCGTGTCGTAGAACTCGACAACCGTGACGTTGGCCAGCGGGTTGCCCAGCACCGGGTCGGCCGGGTCCACGAGGGTGCCGGCCAGCTTCGCCAGGGTGTTCTGCGTGGCCGTCTCCTCCCGCCGCGCGTCGTCCGCCTGCAACGCCAGCAGGGCCTCCCGCAGGATCGACGGATCGGCGCGGAGCGCCTCGCGCAGCACGCCGACGACCTCGGACCGCTGGGCGGGGGTGAGGCTTTGGCCGGCAGCCGGGGTGGCCAGCAGCAGCGCGAGGACGGCGGAAAGGGCTGGGCGCATCCGGTTGATCCTTGAAAGAGGGCGGCACCGCCCGTTTGGCATGGCGCGTCCCGGCATAGCACTGGTTGCCGGTCAGGGCGAAGGCGGCTATGGCACGGTGCTCAGAATGCGAAAGGATTGCCCGTTGGGACACCGCAGGATCGAGGCCGCGGCACCCGGGCGCGCCGAGACCGGGGCGTGCCGCAGGGGGATGCGGCGCCGTGCGGCGGTCCTGCTTGCGTCGGCGCTGGCGATGTCCGGCTGCTCGACCCTTGGATCGCTCAAGCAGACGTTCCTGGGCGGCCAGTCGGACTCCGATGGGACGCAGCGCCTGACCGGCTTCATTGGCGGCGCCGTCGCGGACGAGGGGCGGGCGGCGCTGGCGGCGCGGGAAGTCCTGGCGCTCGGCGGCACGGCGGCCGACGCGGCGGTAGCGCTGGGGTTCACCTTGGCGGTCACTCTGCCGTCCCGCGCCGGGCTGGGCGGCGGCGGCGCCTGCCTCGCCTACAATCCAAGCGCCGACGGACCCGGCCAGGGCAATCCTGAGGCCATCATGTTCACCCCTGCCGCCCCGAGTGCGGCCCCGCCCAACATGGATCGCCCGGCGGCGGTGCCGATGCTGGCCCGCGGCCTGTTCGCCCTGCACGCCCGCTATGGCAAGCAGTCCTTCGAAAGCCTGATCGCGCCGGCTGAGCAGCTTGCCCGGTTCGGCGTGCCGATTTCCCGCGCGCTGCTGCGCGACCTGGCGCTGGTGGCCGGGCCGTTGGCGGCGGACCCGAATGCGCGCGCCGTGTTCGCGCCGGGCGGCGTCCCCTTGGCCGAGGGCGGGATGCTGGTGCAGAACGACCTGGGCGGCACCCTGGCGCAACTCCGCACCGCGGGCGTGGGCGACCTATACCAGGGCGCGCTGGCCCGCCGGCTGGTGGATGCGTCCCGCATCGCCGGCGGCGGCCTTGCCTTGGCCGACCTGCGGGCCGCGCTGCCGCGCACCGCAGCGCCGATCGTGGTGCGCGCGGGCCGGGACAGCGCGGCGTTCCTGCCGCCGCCGGCGGATGGCGGCCTTGGCGCCGCGGCAGCGTTCGGAGCCTTGGAGGCCAACCCGGGCGACCTCGCCGGGGCGCAGGGCCGCGCGTTCGGCGCTGTGGCCCAATGGCGGCAGGCCGGCGGCGATCCGCAGGCGACGCTGGCCGCGGCGCCGGCCGGCGGGTCCTTGCCGCCCTTGCCGGCCTCCACGGGGTTCGCCGTGCTCGACCGCAACGGCAACAGCGTCGCCTGCGCGGTCACGATGAACAACCTGTTCGGCACCGGGCGGATCGCGCCGGGCACGGGCATCTTGCTTGCAACCTCGCCGCGAGCGGCGACGACGCCGCTGCTTTCGGCGGCAATCGCCTGGAACACCAACGTGCGCGGCTTCCGCGCCGCCGTCACCGGGTCCGGCCAGGAGGGCGCGGCCTTGGCGGTCGCCGTGGGCCTGACGAATGCCTTGCGGTCCACCGCCGCCATGCCGGCCCCGGTGCCGGAGCCTGGCCGTGCCAACGCCATCGCCTGCGCGCGCTACCTGCCGGGCGACGAGGCGACCTGCAACTCGGCAGCCGATCCGCGCAGCACCGGCCTTGCGGTCGGGAGCAACTGACGTGGCATTGAAGATCGGTCGGGGCGCGCACGCGCCGGGGTTCCGGGTGATGGACGTGATCGCCGCCGCCAACGCCCGGCAGGCGGCCTTGATGCCCTCCGACCCGCGCGTCATCCGCATGGAGGTCGGCCAGCCCGGCACCGGCGCGCCCGCTGGCGCCATTGCCGCCGCCACGGCCGCGTTGCGCGGCGCCGACCCGCTGGGCTACACCGAGGCGCTGGGCCGGCCTTCGCTGCGCGCCCGGATCGCGGCGCATTACCATGATTGGTATGGCGCCGCGGTGCCGAGCCGCCGCGTCGCGGTGACGATGGGCGCCAGCGCCGCCTTTCCGCTGGCCTTCCTCGCGGCGTTCGACCCCGGGGACCGCGTGGCGTTGGCGGCGCCGTTCTACCCGCCCTACGTCAATATCCTGACCGCGCTCGGCTTGCAGCCGGTGGTCGTCGAGACCGGGCCGGCGACGCGCTACCAGCCGACTGTCGCCCTGTTGGACCGGCTGGACCCGGCGCCGGACGGCCTGATCGTCGCCAGCCCCTGCAACCCCGCCGGCACGATGCTGGCGCCCGACGAGCTGGCCGCCATCGCCGCCTGGTGCGACGCGCGCGGCGTGCGCTTGATTTCCGACGAAATCTACCACGGGCTGCACTACGGCCGTCCCATCGCGACGGCGGCGGCGCTCAGCCCGCATGCGGTCGTGATCAACAGCTTTTCCAAGTATTTCAGCATGACCGGCTGGCGCGTCGGCTGGATGGTCCTGCCGGAGGACCTGGTGCGGCCGGTCGAGTGCCTGGCGCAGAACCTGTTCATCTCGGCGCCGCACATCTGCCAACTGGCAGCAGAGGCGGCGTTCGACTGCACGGCCGAACTGGACGCCAACGTGGACCGCTACCGCCGGGTCCGCGACCATCTGCTCAAGACCTTGCCGGGCGCCGGGTTCCCGGACATCGCGGCGCCGGACGGGGCGTTCTACATCTATGCCGACGTTGGCGCGCGGACCAACGACAGCGTGGCATTCTGCGCCCGGATGCTGACCGAAGCTGGCGTTGCCGCAAGCCCCGGCGTGGATTTCGACCGGGCCCGCGGCACCCGGACGCTGCGGTTCAGCTACTGCGGGCCGGAAGCCGACATGATCGAGGCAGCCGACCGGCTGGCACGGTTCCGTTAGGGCGCGCGCGGCGGGGCGCCGTTCGCGCCCCGCCTTGGGTCATCTCGCTTGACGCCGCTTGTTCAGCGCCGCCACCAGCCGCGCCGCTTTTCCACAGGCGCCGCGCTGCCGTCGATCAGCATCGGGATGGCCAGCGGCGCGCCAACCGGCTCGGCCTCGGTCGCCGCGGCGGGTTCGACCGCCGGCAACGCGGCGATTGGATCTGAGTCGGGCAGATCGTCCGTTTCAGGCCCCGGTACGGCAGTGTCGGCGTCCGGGTCAGGGTCACTGAGGGACACGGCTTCAGGCGCCATCGCAATCGGCTCGGCGATGACCGGCTCCGGCTCCCTTGGACCATCCCCCGTTGCCGGAAGCGGAGCCACGGGTTCGGGTGGGCGTCGCACCGCCCCGGTGGCGGCGAGGGCGCGTTCCTGCTCGGCCTGCTCGATAGCATCGAAGATGTCGAAGGCGGTGCTGCCGCCGAACGGATTGGCCGGGGTCGGTCCGGCATAGGCGGGCGCCACGCGCTCGGCAAGGCCAGGGTCCGCTTGAGCTGGCTCGGCGGCCAAGGGAGCCGCTTGAGCTTCATCCGGGTCGCGCCGGCGCCGGCGTCCTCCACGGCGACCGCGCCGCTTGTTGCGCTCGGCGTCGTCCCCGGCAGCTTCGGGAGCCTCGGACGCCGTTGCTTCGGCAGTCTCAGGCGCTAGTGCTTCAGCAGCCTCGGATGCCAAGGGTTCGGCAGTCCCAAAATCCGGCGCTGCCGCCGTCTCCACGGCGGGCATGCCGTCATCGGGCACGGCGTCCAAAGCTTGTGGCGCGGCCTCCTCGAACGGATGGCCGGCGTCAGCGTCGGGCGGCACCACGATGGCCCCGTTCGGCTCGCCATGCGTTCCGGCCGCAGCGTTCATGCCGACGGCGACCGCGCTGTCCGCTCCGTCCTCCCGCCGGCCGCCACGTCGACGGCGGCGGCGCTGACTGCGCTGCTCGCCCTCCTCGGCCGTTTCGCCGGGACGGGGCGCATCGTCGTCATCGCCATCGTCACCGGCAGCCGCCTCTGCCACGCGCTCCGCCGCTTCCTCGTCGGGGTCCTCGAACGGCTCCGGCGGGGCAAGCTGCGAAATCGGCGCGGGCAGTTCCGACACCGCCTGCGCCCGCAGGCGCTCGATCCGCATCGTCGGCGGCAGCAGCGTGTCGTCCGCGGCAAAGGCGACGTGCATGCCGTAGCGGGCCTCGATCTCCGCAAGCCGCACTCGCTTGTGGTTCAGCACGTACAGCGCAATCGGTCCGGCCACGTGCACGACCACCTCGGCCGCACGGCGCTTCGCGCCCTCCTCCTCGATGCCGCGCAACACATGCAGCGCGGCGCTCTCGGTGCTGCGCACCTGGCCGGTTCCGGCGCAGTGCGGGCACATGACCAGGCTGGTTTCGGCCAGCGACGGGCGCAAACGCTGCCGGCTCATCTCCATCAGGCCGAAATGGCTGATGGAGCCGACCTGGATGCGCGCGCGGTCGTTCTTGAGCGCGTCCTTCAGGCGCCGCTCCACCGACGCGATGTTGCGCCGGTTCTCCATGTCGATGAAGTCGATCACGATCAGCCCGGCCAGGTCGCGCAGCCGAAGCTGGCGCGCCGCCTCCTCCGCCGCTTCCATGTTGGTCTTGAGCGCGGTTTCCTCGATGCCCCGCTCCCGCGTGCTGCGGCCGGAGTTCACGTCGATGGCGACCAGGGCTTCCGTTTGGTTGATCACCAGGTAGCCGCCGGAGCGGAGCTGCACGGTGGGGGACAGCATGGCGTCGAGCTGCGCCTCGACCTGCGCCTTGACGAACAGCGGCTGCGGGTCCCGCCACAGCTGCACCTTGCGGGCGTGGGTCGGCATCAGCATGCGCATGAAGTCGCGCGCCGCCCGCCAGCCGTGCTCGCCGTCCACCAGGATGTCATCGACATCGCGCGAATACACGTCGCGGATGGCGCGCTTGATGAGGTTCGCTTCCTCGTAGATCAGCGCGGGCGCCATCGACTTCATCGTCAGGTCGCGGATCTGGTCCCACTGGTTGAGCAGGTACTCGCAATCCCGGATGATCTCAGGCTTCGGCCGGTTGGCGCCGGCGGTGCGGACGATCAGGCCCATGCCGCGCGGCAGGTCCAGCTCGGCCGTGACCTCCTTCAAGCGGCGGCGGTCGGCGGCGGAGGTGATCTTGCGGGAGATGCCGCCGCCCCGGGGCGAGTTCGGCATCAGCACGGAGAACCGCCCGGCAAGCGAGATATAGGTGGTCAGCGCCGCGCCCTTGGTGCCGCGCTCCTCCTTCACGACCTGGACCAGCAGGATCTGCCGGCGGCGGATCACCTCTTGAATCTTGTAATTGCGCAGGAAGCGCGGGGTTGCCCGCTGCTCGCGTGGTTCCTCGGTTTCACCGCCGACCGACTCCGGCGGCGGCTCGGCCGCCTCGAAACCCGTCTCCATGGGCTGATCGGACGCAGCGCCATTGGAATGGCTGGCGGTAGCCTCGGCAACGTCGGGCTCGACGTTGCCGTTCGCCAGCGGCTCCGGCATGGGCGCCAAGTCCGCGTCGGCCTCTGCTTCCAGCGCCATGTCGGCACCCATCTCCTCCGACGGGTCCGGGAGGACGATCTCCGGCAGCGGCGCATCGTCGGGGAACAGCGTCTCCGCCTCATGCGGGGCAACGAGGACATCCTGGCTGACTGCGGCAGCCTGGGCGACCCGGTCCCCGCGCGGCAGCACGTCTTCGGCGGCTTCCGGGTCGGCCTGGGTGGCGTAGGATGCTTCCACGGCTGCGCCCGTCATGCTCGCCGGTGCAACCATGTCGGGGATGTCGATCACGCCGGACACCTGGACCACATCGGGGGCGGTTGGCCGGGCAGCCAAGTCGGCGTCGCGGGCGGCGGCGCGATCCTCGGCATCCTCGTCCTCGCGCGCTTCCGCTTCCTGCATCTCCAGCAGGCGCTGCCGGTCGGCCACGGGGATCTGGTAGTAGTCCGGGTGGATTTCGCCGAACGCCAGAAAGCCGTGCCGGCCGCCGCCGTACTCGACAAAGGCCGCCTGCAGGCTCGGCTCGACGCGGACGACCTTGGCGAGGTAGATGTTGCCCTTGAGCTGCTGCTTGGTGGATGTTTCGACGTCGAAGTCTTCGAGGCGGTTACCTTCCAGCACCACCACGCGGGTTTCTTCGGCGTGGGTGCTGTCGATCAGCATGCGTTTCGTCATCGTGTGTTGAACTCCGGTGCGCCGAGGGCGCGCGCGTGCGGGGCACGGCGCGGCGGCGGCAGAAGGGGGGAGACGGCGGGGTTCCGCTGCGGCCGAGGGCAGGCTGCGACGTGTTCAGTCCGGATGTTGGATGGACGGGCACGGCGATCAGCATCGGCTTCCTGGCGAGCGGGCCAACGCCGCCATGGATCGGCGGCGCTGCCCTGGTGAGGCATCAGCCCTCCTCCATAGTACCCAGTGCCTTGTGGCGAAGGGCCTGCTGGACGGACCCGGCGCGCGGAATCGCGCGGCGCGGGCGGCGGTGCGACGGGGCAAGATCGCTACTCAAGGATTGCAGCCGGGTCCATTCGGACGGGGCCGCAAGCAGGCTGTCTCGCCGGTGTCACATCGCCGGAGCGTTACGAACATGGCGCAATCCTGTGGTGTCTGCAAGACTGCTCAACCGGCTGGCCATAAGAAGCGCGTGTGGACTGTCAAGCTCCTGTGATACTCAGTCGCATGGCTCAAGCCTGCATCCTGCCCCGCCGCGCCCTGCTCGCCGCCATGGCAGCCCTGTCCGGCGGCTCCCCCCTTGCGGCCGCGCGCACGCCGCAGCATCCGGCGCGCGCCGGGCCGCGCCTGCCGCTCGTTGTGCTGGACCCCGGCCATGGCGGCAAGGACCCCGGCGCAATCGGCGTGTCCGGCACCTATGAGAAGCACGTGGCGTTCGCCGCCGCGCTGGAGCTGAAACGGCAGCTTGAGCAATCCGGCCGTTTCCGGGTGGCGTTGACGCGGGACCGCGACACTTTCATCCCGCTGCGCGACCGCGTCGGGTTCGCGCAAAGCCGAGGCGCCGCGCTGTTCATGTCGCTGCACGCGGATGCGCTGGCCGACCCGCGGGTGCGCGGCGCCAGCGTTTACACCTTGTCGGACACCGCGTCCGACGCGCAGACCGCGGCGCTGGCCCGGCGCGAGAACAGCGCCGACCGCTTCGGCGGCCCGAGCTTCCGGGACGTGCCGCCCGCCATCGCCAATATCCTGGGCAGCCTGGTCCGGCAGGAAACGCGGGCCGGCTCGGCGCGGATGGCCCGCCGCCTCGTCGGCGTTTTGCAGCCCGAGATCGGCACCCTGCCGCACCCGGCGCGCCAGGCCGGGTTCGCCGTGCTGCGCGCGGCGGATATTCCGAGCGTGCTGGTCGAGATGGGCTTCATGTCAAATCCGCAGGACGAGGCTGCCCTGCGCCGTTCGGACCATCGCGCGCGCGTGGCTGCTGCGCTACAATACGCCGTGGACGCCTTTCTGAGCGGCAGCGCGCGGGTGAGCGGCTAACGGCTGGAACAAAGGTAGCTTGATGGACGGTCAGAACGAGGATCGCGGCCGCACTCCGAGGCCGGATGGTCCGGGGGCAAAGCCAAGGCCTCCGCGGTTCCGCTGGCTGCGCCGGGTGATTGCCGGGCTGTCCGCGGTCGGGGCCTTGACGGCAATCGCCGGCGGCCTGTTCGCCTGGCAAACCTATGAGCGCTACGCCGCCGACCTGCCGACGCTCGACGGGCTGCGCCATTACCAGCCGCGCGTCATGAGCCGGGTTTACGCCGGGGATAGCCGCCTCATCGCCGAACTCGCGACCGAGCGCCGCATCTTCGTGCCGATCAGCGCCATCCCCGACGTGGTGAAGCAGGCCTTCGTGTCGACGGAGGACCAGAAGTTCTGGAGCCACCGCGGCGTCGATCCCCTGGCGATTGCCCGCGCTGGCTGGATGGATCTGATGCAGTACGGCCAGGGAAGGCGGCCCATCGGGGCGTCCACCATCACGCAGCAGGTCGCCAAGAACATGCTGCTGGGCAACGAGGTCTCGGTCGCCCGCAAGGTCAAGGAGCTGATCCTCGCGGTTCGCATCGACCAGTCGGTGAGCAAGGAGCATGTGCTTGAGCTTTACCTGAATGAGATCTACCTCGGCCTGCAGTCGTATGGCGTCGCCGCCGCCGCGCAGGCCTATTTCAACAAGGGCCTGGACGAGCTGACCTTGCCGGAGGCCGCGTTCCTCGCGGTGCTGCCCAAGGCGCCCAACAACTACAACCCGTTCCGCTTCCCCGATGCCGCCAAGGCCCGGCGCGATTGGGTTATCGACCGCATGGCGGAGGACCGCGCCATCACGCCCGTCCAGGCCAGCGACGCCAAGGCGGTGCCGATCCGCCCCGCCGCGTTCCGCCGGCCGGAAACCGTCGCCGGTGCCGATTGGTTCGGGGAGGAGGTGCGCCGCCAGCTGGTTGACCGTTTCGGTGCCGACGCGACGACGCAAGGCGGCTACGTGGTCCGCACCAGCCTCGATCCCGCCCTGCAGTCCGCCGCGGATCATGCGCTGCGCCGCGGCCTGCTGGCCTACGACCGCGCCCGCGGCGGCTGGCGCGGCGCCGTCGCGCGTCTGGAGGGCGGGCCTGGCACGAAGCTTGGCTGGAATTATCGTTTGGCGGCACTGCCTCACCCGCCGGGCATGCTGCCGGAATGGACGCTGGCCGTGGTGCTTGAGGCCACGAACGACGAGGCGAAGCTCGGCTGGCTTGACCACGGCCCGGGCAGCGCGATGCATGTCTCCCCCATGCTGCTGTCCGACCTCGCCTGGGCGCGGCCGGTGCAGGCCCAAGGGCTGGGGCCGGCGCCGCGGCGCATGGCCGACGTGCTACAGGCCGGCGATGTCGTCATGGCGGAACTGGCGCCGGCCAGCGCCGGGCAGGGCCGCACTCCTGCCCGTCCGGAGCGCCTGCAACTGCGCCAGGTCCCGGCCGTGCAGGGCGCCCTCGTGTCGCTTGACCCCGCGACCGGCCGCGTCCTGGCGATGTCCGGCGGCTGGAGCTTCGAGGCCAGTCAGTTCAACCGTGCCACCCAGGCGCAGCGGCAGCCCGGCAGCTCGTTCAAGCCGTTTGTTTACCTGGCGGCGCTGGAAGCGGGCTTGTCGCCGAGCCAGCGCGTCCTGGATGCCCCTTACGTGCAGAACCTTGGGGCGCAAGGGCAGTGGCGGCCCAACAACTACGGCCTGACCTTCAACGGCCCGACGCCGATGCGCGTCGCATTGGAACGGTCGCTGAACCTCGTCACCGTCCGCTTGGCGGAGCGTGTGGGCATGGAAACCGTGGCGCAAACGGCCATCGCCTTCCACGTCGTGGACGGCATGCCGCGCGTGCTGCCGGCATCGCTCGGCGCAGTGGAAACGACGGTGCTGCGCCAGGCTGCCGCCTATGCCGGGCTTGCGATGGGTGGCCGGGAGATTTTCCCGTCGATGGTGGACTCCGTGCAGGCTCCTGACGGCAAGGTGGTTTGGCGGGCCGGCGGCCTTGAGTGCCGCGGCTGCGGCGACGCCGGCAAGCCTCCGGCCATCGCCGACCTGCGCAAGCAGGTGGCCGACCCGGCAAGCACGTTCCAGTTGGTGACGATGATGCAGGGCGTCGTGTCGCGCGGGAGCGGGGTTGCGGCGGGCGCCGGGCTGAACCGTGCGATTGCCGGCAAGACCGGGACCAGCCAGGATTTCAACGACGCATGGTTCGTGGGCTTCACGCCCGACCTGGTCACCGCCGTCTGGATAGGCTTCGACGACAACACCAGCCTTGGCGACAAGGAGACTGGCGGCTCCGTTTCCGCCCCGATCTGGCACGACTACATGGCGGCGGCGCTCAAGACCCGGCCCTCGCTCGCGTTCCGGATGCCGGACGGGGTGAGGATGGCGTCGTGGGACAGCGGCAGCGGCCGGGTGACCGACGCATGGAAGCCCGGCCAGGAGCCTGGCAGTTCGCAGGGCACCATAGGCGGCGGCGACGCCAGCGGCGTCACGGTCAGCGAAGGTCCGGGCCTTGGCATCGACAGCGGCGTGGGTGGGCTGTATTAGCGGCGGTCCCGCAATAGGCGACAGGCGATGACGACCGAGTCCGAAGCGTTGAACCATCAGCTCAAGCAGACCTTCGCGCTGCTGAGGAGGCATCTTTGACTGGGATGCTTCCACCGCGCGCCTAGACGAACTCAACGCGCTGTCCGAAGACCCGGCGCTGTGGAACGACGCCGCGGCGGCCCAAGTCCTGATGCGGGAGCGCAACCGCTTGGCTGGGGCCATGGAGGGTTTGCAGAAACTTGAGGGCGACGCCGCCGACACGCTCGACCTGATCGACATGGCCGACGCCGAGGGCGACCAGGCGATGGTCACGGACGGCATGGCGACGTTGCGCACCTTGTTGGAGGAGGCGAAGCGGCGCGAGGTCGAAAGCCTGCTGTCGGGCGAGGCCGATGCCCGCGACGCCTTCCTGGAGGTCAACTCCGGCGCGGGCGGCACCGAGGCGCAGGACTGGGCCGAGATGCTGGCCCGCATGTACTCCCGCTGGGCCGAGCAGCACGGCTACAAGGTGCAGCTCATGGAGCAGAGCGAGGGCGAGCAGGCCGGCATCAAGTCGGCGACCATGCAGGTGAGCGGACCCAATGCCTATGGCTGGCTGAAGACCGAGGCCGGGGTGCACCGCCTGGTGCGCATCAGCCCGTTCGACAGCGCCGCCCGGCGGCAGACGAGCTTTGCCAGCGTCTGGGTTTACCCGGTCGTGGACGACACCATCGAGATCGAGGTGAACGAGAGCGACCTAAGAATTGACACCTTCCGGGCCAGCGGCGCCGGAGGGCAGCACGTCAACAAGACGGAAAGCGCCATCCGCATCACCCATGTGCCCACCGGCATCGTCGTGGCCTGCCAAACCGACCGCAGCCAGCACCGCAACCGGGCGACGGCGATGACCATGCTGAAAGCCCGGCTGTATGAGGCGGAGCTGCAACGCCGCGAAGCCGCCGCGACGGCGCAGGAGAACGCCAAGACCGACATCGGCTGGGGCCACCAGATCCGAAGCTATGTGCTGGCGCCCTACCAATTGGTAAAGGACCTGCGCACCGGCGTCGAAACCGGCAACCCCGCCGCCGTGCTGGATGGGGCGCTGGACGGGTTCATGGCCGCCGCCTTGGCCGCCCGCGTCGGCGCGACACGCAGCGAAGCGAGCGCCACGGCGCAATAACCACAGCCCGCGGCGGCCCGGTGCCGTTGCGCCCCTGCGGGACAGAGCAGCACTGCCTGGCGCGGCTCTCCGGTCTTCGAGACGGACGTTTCGTTCGCCGTTTTCCGCCTGGGCGGCGGCTTGATGGCCGGGGCCGCGGTGGCTGAGGCGTTCCTGGGTGTCGATGCGGAAAAGCGGCCCCTGGAAAGGGTCGCTCCGCCGCTCTCCGCCGCGTGGGTTCATACCTTCGGCGGAACCTTGCGGGAGCGGACGCGTTGCAACAGCAGCAGCACGATGCTGCGAGGGAGTGAACCTATGGTTGATGAGAACCGAGTGCAGGGCGCCTGGGACAAGGTCAAGGGCGCTGTCAAAGAGGGGGCCGGCAAGCTCACCGGCGACGAGAAGCTGGAAGCCGAGGGCAAGGCTGACAAGGTGGCCGGCAAAACCGAGAGCGCAGTCGGTGGCGCGAAAGACACGGTTCGCGACGCCGCAGACAAGATCTAGCTTCTGAAACACAAAGTTACGGAGCGGGCGCCCTGATGGGGGGCCTGTTTTCGTTTGGCCTCTTCTATTCCCGTCGCGCCTTTGCCATCTCTTGACGGATGCAGATGAGGTGCAGGGTTGATTGACCGGGAAAGCTACCGCAACGCAATGGCCCGGCTTGGAGCCGCAGTCAGCGTCATCACGTCGGACGGACCGGCCGGCCGGTGCGCGTTCACCGCATCCGCCGTTTGCAGCGTCACCGACGACCCTCCGACGTTGCTGGTCTGCATGAACCGCAACAGCGACTCCAACGAGGCGTTCAAGGCCAACGCCGTCCTGTGTGTCAACACGCTGGCCGCCTCGCAGGAGGCGCTGTCATCGATCTTCGCCGGCTTCACGCCGCACACGATGGCAGAGCGGTTTGCCCAGGCGGATTGGATCACTTTGGCGACGGGTGCGCCGGTGCTGTCTGACGCCGTGGTGTCATTCGATTGCCGGATCGCTCAGGTGTCGGAAATCGGCACTCATAACGTGTTCTTCTGCGAGGTCGATGCGATCCAAGCCAGCAACGTGCACGAGGGCCTGATCTACTTCGGCCGTTCCTATCACCGCAGGGTTGTACCTGGGCCTTGCGACGGGCATCGAGGCTACATTTCGGCGTACTTGCCGTTCTTCCAGACATAGAAGACGTAGTCGGACTTTGTGACGTCACCCTTCTTGTCAAAGGTGATGTCACCCAGCACGCTGCTCCAGGTGCCGCTGTGCAGGGCATCCGCAACCTTTTTAGCGTCGGTGGAGCCCGCCTTCTTCGCAGCTTCTGCCCACACCTGAATCGCTGCATAGGTGTAAAGCGTGTAACCTTCGGGATCGATGCCTTTCGCCTTGAACTCCGCCACCACGGCGGCTGCGGTCGGCCGCTTCTGCGGGTCTGATGGGAAGGTCATCATCGTGTTTTCGCCGGCCGGTCCGGCAATCTGCCAGAACTCATTGGTCGCCAGCGCGTCGCCGCCGACAATGGTGACCTTCATGCCCTGCTCTTGCGCCTGGCGCGCGATCAATCCGGTTTCAGTGTGGTAACCGCCAATGTAGATGATATCAATTCCGGCCTGCTTCATGCGGCTGACGATTGCAGAATAGTCACGCTCGCCCGGAGTGTAGACAGCATACATCGCTTCGGTCGTGCCGTTGGCATTCAATGACTTCTTTGTTTCGTCAGCCAAGCCTTTGCCATAAGCCGAATTGTCATGTAGGATCGCGATCTTGCGGGACTTGAACTCTTTCGCCAAATAGCCTCCGGCAACTATGCCCTGCTGGTCATCGCGCCCACAAACGCGGAAGGTGTTCCAGCCACCCTCATCTGTCAGCCTGGGATTGGTGCTTGCAGGGCTGATCTGCAATATGCCCTCCTCAGCATACACCTTGTTGGCTGGGATCGAGCTGCTGGAACAGAAATGACCGGCAACGAACACGACCTTGCGGCTCGCCATCTGGTTCGCGACCGACACCGCCTGCTTCGGGTCGCAGGCGTCATCGCCAATCTCAAGCACGACTTGCTGGCCGTTGACGCCGCCAGCCTTGTTGAGGTCGGCGACGGCCTGCTCGGCGCCTGCCTTCATCTGCGCGCCAAATGAGGCGTTGCTGCCGGTCATCGGACCCACCGTCGCGATGCGGATCTGCGCCTGTGCCGCGGCGCCGGCGAGAGTGACGGCCAGCACGGCGGCGCTGGCAACCAGGGTTCTGCGAAGCATGCAAGCGTTCCTTTGATGATGCGTGCCGCACCCTATGCGGAAGCTGCAGGGCGGGGAAGGGTGCTAATGCCCGCCTTCCAGGTAGGCCGCGCGGATTTCCGGCCGCGCCAGCAGCTCGGCGCCGGACCCGGCCATGGTGACGGCCCCGTTGACCAACACGTAGCCGCGGTGCGCGAGGCGCAGCGCCTGGAAGGCGTTCTGCTCCACCAGCAGCACCGTCAGCCCGGTCTCCCGGTTCAACTGGCGGATCGCGCCGAAGATCTGCCGCACCACCAGCGGCGCCAAGCCCAGGCTCGGCTCGTCGAGCAGCAGCAGGCGCGGCTGGCTCATCAGCGCGCGGCCGATGGCCAGCATCTGCTGCTCGCCGCCCGACAGCGTGCCGCCGCGCTGGGTCAGGCGCTCTTTGAGCCGGGGAAACAGGGTGAACACCAGGTCCCGGGTCGCGGCGTAGTTGCGCATGGCGACGACCTGCGCGCCCATTAGCAGGTTCTCGTGCACCGTCATGCGGCCGAAGATGCGGCGGCCCTCGGGCGACTGGGCGAGGCCCATGTGCATGATCTCGTGCGTCGGAAGCGCCGTGATGTCGCGGCCGTCATAGACGATCTGGCCGTGCCGCGCGTGCGGGCTGCCGCAGATCGTCATCATCAGCGTGCTCTTGCCCGCGCCGTTCGCGCCGATCAGAGTGACGATCTCGCCCGACGCCACCTCCAGGTCCACGCCCCTCAGCGCCTGGATCGCGCCGTAGAACGCGGTGACGCCGGACAGCTTGAGCAGCGGCCCGCTCATGACGCGGCGGCCAGCGACCCATCGGACGCTGCCTCAGGCGGCACGTCGGACGCTGCCGCAAGCGGCACGTCGGGGTCGTCCTCGTCGCCTTCGCCGAGGTAGGCGGCGATCACGTTCGGGTCGGCGCGGACATGCGCCGGGTCGCCGTCGCTAATGCGGCTCCCGTGGTCGAGCACGACGATGTGGTCGGAGATGCGCATGACGACGCCCATGTCGTGCTCGATCAGCAGCACCGAGCAGCCATCCGCCTGGATCGTCTTGAGCAGTTCCGCCAGCGCGTCGCTTTCCCGCGGGTTCAGCCCGGCCGCGGGTTCGTCCAGGCACAGCAGCACCGGGGCCGTGCACATAGCGCGGGCGATTTCCAGCCGGCGCTGATCGCCGTAGGGCAGGGCGCCGGCCGGGTCGTCGGCGCGGGGCAGCAGGTTGATGCGGTCGAGCCAGCCGCGGGCGCGGTCGATGGCGACGGCCTCCGCCGCGCGGTGCCCGCCCAGGCCGAACACGGCGAGCAGGCCGGACGCCACGTTGGGCATCAGCGCGTTGTGCTGCGCCACCAGCAGGTTCTCCAGCACCGTCATGCCGGCGAACAGGCGGATGTTCTGGAAGGTGCGGGCGACACGGGCGCGCCGGGCGATGCGGTGGCCCGGCAGGGTCTGCAGCCGGAACGCCGCGCCGTCCGGATGGGTCAGCGCGATGTCGCCGGAGGTGGGCCGGTAAAAGCCGGTGATGCAGTTGAACACGGTGGTCTTGCCGGCGCCGTTCGGGCCGATGACCGAGGTGACCTCGCCACGCCGCGCCTCGAACGACAGGGCGTTCACCGCCGTCAGCCCGCCGAAGCGCATCGTGAGGTCGGTGACTTGCAGGAAGGGGCTATCCACGGCCTTCGGCCACCAGCTCGGCCGCGATTTCCCGGGGGCGGCCGAGCGCCACGCTCGGGGTGCGGCCCGACACCAAGCCGCGGGGACGCAGCACCATGATCAGCACCAGCGCACCGCCGAACAGCAACATGCGGTAGTCGGCGAGGTCGCGGAACACCTCGAAGCCGCCGATCATCACGATAGCCGCGAGCGCCGTGCCGAGCTGGCTGCCGAGGCCCCCGAGCACGACGATGGCGAGCACGATGGCGCTTTCGATGAAGGTGAAGCTTTCTGGGCTGATGAAGGCGTTGCGGGTGGCGAAGAACGCCCCGGCGAAGCCGCCGAAGGTCGCGCCGATGGCGAACGCCGTGAGCTTGGTGACGGTGACGTTGATGCCGAGGGAGCGGCAGGCGATCTCATCCTCCCGCAATGCTTCCCACGCGCGCCCGAGCGCCACCCGGCGGAGGCGGAGCGTGACCCAGTTGGTCAGCAAGGCGAGGCCCAGGATCACGTAGTAAAGGAAGGCGACGCGCTGCGTCGGGCTGTACTCGACAGGATGCCCGAGGCTTTCGAAAAAGCCCGTAAACGTGCCCGGCCCGCCCGCGGCGGAAAATTGCAGGCCGAACAGCGTGGGCCGCGGAATGCCGCTGATGCCGTTCGGGCCGCCGGTGATGCTGGCGGCGTTCAGCAGGACGATGCGGATGATCTCGCCGAAGGCGAGCGTCACGATGGCGAGATAGTCGCCGCGCAGCCTCAGCACGGGAAAACCCAGCATGACGCCCCAGGTCGCCGCGAACAGCCCGGCCAGCGGCAAACAGGTCCAGAATCCCAGGCCGAACGTCTGCGACAGCAACGCGAAGGAGTAGGCGCCGACCGCATAGAACGCGACGTAGCCGAGGTCGAGCAGCCCTGCCAGCCCGACGACGATGTTCAGCCCCCAGCCGAGCATCACGTAAGTCAGCACAAGGATGCCGAGGTCGATGCCGTAGCGCCCGGAGATGAACGGCAGCACGACGGCCAACGCCAGCAGCGCCGGCGTCAGGAACCGGCCCGACCGCTTCAGGGCCTCGGCCAGCCTGCGGTTTGCTTGATAAGCGCCGGGCCGCCGCCCGCGCCAAGTCAGCAGCAGCAGCCGGCCGAAAAACACGGCCGCCACCGCGGCGGCGAGCGCCAAGGGTCGCGGCACCAGGAACAGGCCGGTCGCGCCCGCCTCCGTTTTCAACCCGATCATCGGCCCGAACAAGCCCAGCGCCACCAGGGCCGAAAGGCCGGCGTCCTTCAGGATGGGGCTCATACCTTTTCAACGTCCGTGCGGCCCAGCAAGCCGGTTGGCATGAAGATCAGCACGATGACCAAGATGCTGAACGCCGCCACGTCCTTGTATTGCACGCTGAAGTAGGCGGACCAGAATGTCTCGATCAGGCCGATGGCGAGGCCGCCCAGCACGGCGCCGGGCAGCGACCCGATGCCGCCCAGCACCGCCGCGGTGAACGCCTTCACCCCGGCCACGAAGCCGATGAAGAAGTCGATCACGCCATAGTACAGCAGGAACATCAGCCCGGCCACGGCCGCGAGCGCCGCGCCGATGACAAAGGTGAGGCTGATGGTCCGGTCGGTGTCGATGCCCAGCAGGCCCGCCATCTTCTGATCCTGCTCGCACGCCCGCATGGACCGGCCAAGCGGCGTGGCCGAAACCAGGTACGTGAAGGCGCCGAGCACGGCCAAGGTCGTGACGACGATCACGATCTGCATCCAGGACAGCTGCACCGCGAAGCCTTCAACGTTCATCAGTTGAATGCCGCCCGGGATCACGGGAGCAATCGGCTTCACCCGCGCGCCTTGGCTGACCTGGGCGAAGTTCTGCAAGACGATGGACATGCCAATGGCGCTGATGAGCGGCGCCAGCCGGAAACTGCCACGCAGCGGGCGGTAAGCCACTCGCTCGATGGTCCAGCCATACAGCGCCGCGATGCCGGCGGCGAACACCAGCGTGAGCGCAAGGGCGAGCGGCACCGAGGACACGCCCAAAGCCGACAGCAGGGTCAGCGAGATCAGCGACAGGAAGGCGCCGATCATGAAGACGTCGCCATGCGCGAAATTGATCATCCCGATGATGCCGTACACCATCGTGTAGCCAACCGCGATCAGCCCATAGATCATGCCCAACGTGACGCCGTTGATAAGCTGCTGCAAAGCGTAGGCCACCATACCCCCTTGATCGGCAGCGCGACCGCGCCGGCATTGCAGCAAACACGGGGCTGCTTTGCGATGCAAGCCGTGTTGAGGGCACGGCTTTGCAAGGTCGGGAGACGCTGCTATAGCCGGGCTCGGCGGGCGCCTAGCTCAGTTGGTAGAGCAGCTGACTCTTAATCAGCGGGTCGTTGGTTCGAACCCAACGGCGCCCACCACCCTCATGCCGCCCTGCGTCCAATCACTGCCCAGAGCGGGTCGCTGCGACGGCCATCCCGCAGCGTGTGGCTCTCGACGAGCGGGAACCCGGCGCGTTTCAGATACAGTTCGACCAAGCGGCATTGATCCGGTCCATCCAGCGCCTGCCAGATCGCCACGGCCTTGGTCGGAAAACAGCGGTTTGAGAAGGTGATGGCCACCGGCGCGCTGGGGCGCAGAACGCCGGCCAGGCTGGCAAAAACCTCAGCCGGGCGCTGGAGGTATTGGACCGACACGCACAGGCAGGCGGCATCGACGCTGGCAGGCGGCAAGGGCAGTGCCGGGTCGGCATTGAGGTCCTGCACGAACCATCGGTTCAGCCGGGGGTTCGCGGCCAACTCGCGCGCGTTCATGCCGTGGCCGATCACCTCGGCATAGGCGACGTCTTCCGGCAGATGGCTGACCCAGCTGGACATGAGGTCAAGCACGGTGCCTCCCGCCGGCAGCACGTCGCGGTAGAGCGCCGTCACCGCGGCGATGGCGGCGTCGTCGATGTGCGTGACCAGCCTGGCCTGGGCATAGAACCGCGTGTCCGGGGATGGGTCCGCCTTCTCGAACGCGCCGGCCGGAAGCTCGGAGAACGGCTGGTCCATAGTGATCAGGCCGGCTCGAAATCGAAGCTGCCGTCCTTTGACTGCCATTGCTGCACGGTCAGCACCTTGGCGCCGCCGCGGCTCTCATGCGGGCCGTGCACCTGGCCCGGCGCATGGGTCAGGAAGCCGCCCACGCCCATCTCCTGCCCGGCCTCGATCAGGTCGCCTTCAAGCACGTAATGCATCTCGGCCCCGGCCTGGTGCCGATGCGCAGGGATCACGCCGCCGGGCGGCAGGTGCACGATGGTGGTCACGACGCCGCGGGCCTGGTCCTCGTTCAGGATTTGGATGCGGAACTCGCCTTGGGCGCCTGGGATCTGGAACGGCGTCGCCTCGACATCGGCGGCAGCGAGCTTGATCGCTTGTGTGTCCATGGTCGTGTCTCCTGTGCTGCCGGACGCAACGCGGCGCGGCATCCCGGGTTCGTGCTTCCGTGCGGGGCGCCCCCGCGGCTATGGTGCCGGGCACGACCAACAAGGGACCGTCCCGATGAATTCCAAGCACCCCGAGACCCTGGCCCTGCACGCCGGCTGGCACCACGACCCCGCAACCAACGCAGTCGCGGTTCCGATCTACCAGACGACCAGCTTCCAATTCGACAATGCGGAGCACGCGGCCGACCTGTTCGCGCTGAAGCAGCTCGGCAACATCTACACGCGGATCATGAACCCGACCGCGGACGTGCTGGAAAAGCGGGTAGCGGCGCTGGAAGGCGGCGCGGCGGCGCTGGCGGTGGCGTCCGGGCAGGCGGCGTCGGCGCTCGCGGTGCAGAACCTGGCGCGGGTCGGCGACAACATCGTCAGCTCGACCAACCTGTACGGCGGCACCTGGAACCTGTTCGCCAACACGCTGCGCGACCAGGGGATCGAGGTCCGCTTCGTCGATCCGGCCGACCCCGAGGCTTTTGCCCGCGCGACGGACGACCGCACCCGGGCCTACTACGCCGAAACCCTGCCGAACCCGAAGCTGGAGGTGTTCCCAATCGGCGAGGTCGCCGCCATCGGCCGGCGGTTCGGCATTCCGCTGATCATGGACAACACGGCGGCGCCGCTGCTGGTGCGCCCGTTCGACCATGGGGCGGCGGTCGTCATCTACTCCGCAACCAAGTATTTGGGCGGGCATGGCACCTCGATTGCCGGGCTGATCGTCGATGGCGGCAACTTCGATTGGGCGGCCTGCCGGGATCGCCAGCCGGCGCTGCACCAGCCGGATGCCAGCTATCACGGCGCCGTTTGGGTGGAAGCGGCCAAGCCGCTCGGCCCCATCGCCTATATCCTGAAGGCGCGGGTCACCCTGCTGCGCGACCTCGGCCCGGCGCTCAGCCCGTTCAACGCTTTCCAGGTGCTGCAGGGGATCGAGACGGTGGCGCTGCGCATGGAGCGGCATTGCAGCAACGCGCAGGCTGTCGTGGACTTCCTGCTGACCCGGCCGGAGGTGGCGCGGGTCATCCACCCTTCGCAGCAGACCGGCGCCGCGGCCGAACGGACGGCGCGCATCATGCGGGGCGGCTACGGCGGCCTGGTGGGGCTGGAACTTGCCGGCGGCGCCGATGCGGGGCGGGCCTTCATCGACCGGCTGCAGATGGTGCTGCACGTCGCCAACATCGGCGACGCGCGGACGCTGGCCATCCACCCCGCCAGCACGACGCATTCGCAGTTGGAAGCGGAAGAGCAGATGGCGGCGGGCGTCAGCCCCGGCTACGTGCGGCTGTCCATCGGCATCGAGCACATCGACGACATCCTGGCCGATCTCGGCCAAGCGTTGGACGCAGTGACCGTGCGGGCGGCGGCCTGAAGGCCGCTTGGCTCCGGGGCGCTTATACGTCGCGAGCCGCCCCTCGCATTGCGCCAGGACCGCGACGGCGTCGATGCCGGGCCGTCGCACGGCACCAGGGCGGCCACGCCGGTTCCTCCTCATTTCGGATGCGGCATGACGACGCCGCGAGCATCAGGTCGCAAAGATGGCTCAGGGTGACGAAGGCCATCCGCCCACGGGTCGGTACCCTGGCCGGTAGTGCCAGAAGTGTAGAACAGCCAGCACGGGTCATCCCGGTCCATGTCTGCGGGGACCGCCAAGGCCGCTTGCTGACCATTCCCCGCTGCGGTGGACACCTCGCGTAAGCTCTTCGGCAGCCTCAAGACCGAACTGGATGGCGACGGCCCGCTCGAAACCAGGCGGGCGGCGCGCACCACCCGTTTCGGGTTCACCGAGGGCTTCCACAATCGCCAGCGCCTCCATCCGAAGTCGGCAGTTCAAATCTGTCCGCCGCTATCAGCCGGCTCACGGCCAGCGTCAGTCAGGCGCCACCACGCGGCGATACAGGTGCCACGTCGCGTGCCCGAGCACCGGCATGGCAACCGCAAGCCCGACAAACAGCGGCAAGCAGCCAAGGAACAGCACCAAGGCGACGATGAGGCCCCAAGCCAGCATGGCCCCGGGATTGGCCGCCACCGCCCGCACCGACGTTTGCACGGCAGCCAGCGGGCTGACGTTGCGGTCCAGCAGCAGCGGGAACGACACCGCGGCAATCGTCAGCACCAACAGCGCGAACAGGAAGCCCACGGCGTTGCCGATCACCAGCAGCTTCCATGCATGCGGCGACGCTTGGATCGTCTCGATGAAATCGCCCACCGCCACCGGTGCCTCGCCCCCAATCGTCAGGGCATAGATTGCCCGCGCGACGCCAAGCCATGCGAAGAAGATGAGGAACAGCACGCCGCCGAGCATGGCGACCGAGAGCATGGCCGGGTTGCGCAGCACGTCAAAGGCGTTGAGCCAGGAGACCGGCAAGCCAGCTTCCCGCCGCCGGCTGAGTTCATACAGCCCAATCGCCAGCACCGGCCCGACCAGCGCAAACCCGGCAACGAGCGGGAAGGCCAGCGGCAGCAGGTTGTTGCCAACTGCGACCCGCGCCGCCACCAATCCGATGATCGGGTAAAGGATGCACAGGAACACCAACTGCGTGGGGATGGCGAGGAAATCCCTCCAGCCCTCGGCGAGTGCCGCTTGAAGATCGGCAAGGCCGATCCGCCGCACGGCTGGGCTGGGCACTGCAACCGCATGTGCCGTCATGGAAAGGTCCGACATGCATCCTCCTTTTCGCCCACAATTGAATGTGCAGGTGAGCCGAAGGCGTGGGCCGCTTCAGCCGTTGCCCGAACGTTAACACGGCGATTTCTGCAATTGCACGCATAACCGCGGCATGCATTCCATAACCGAAGCGTGTGTTCAGGCTTGAATCGGAGGACAGCGGCGTGTTCCCCGCCGTGCCGGGCCTACTCAGCCGTGGCAAGCCGGACAGGCGCCGGCGGCGGCGTGGGACGCAGGCCCAGGCGCATCGCCAGCGACATCGCGTAGGACACCCCCTTGAACGCCAGCACGGGGATCACGGCCCCCCAGCTTCTCCGCAGGTTGCCGGTCCGCAGGCTCACCAGCCCGTCACGCATCCGCAGCATGTTCTTCGAAACCATGAAAAAGTGGCGCAGCGCCAGGGTGTTGATGCGGTGGATCAGCCAGCTGATGCGGTGCATGGCGTGCGTCACGTCTCGCTCGACCCGCACGTCGCGGTTGCCGGCATGCCAGGCGACCACGCTGGCGTTGGCATAGCCTATCCCGGAGCCTGCGGCAGCATCAGCATGTCACTGGACGAAGCGGCAGCCGCCTGCATTGAGCGGACGGAACGCGACGGCGGCCGGGATCGTGGCCACATGGGTGTAGTCGTCATACCTGCCGTGGCTTTCCGCGGGTTTCTTGACCCGGAAGCGGTGCATGTCGTGGACCGCACGGCCGTCGGGACGGATCGTCACCGGGCCGAACAGCGCGTCGTTGATCGGCGTGCGGCGCATCGCCTCTACGACCATCTCCCCTTCGATTGTCCTGGCGTCGCGGACGGCGCGCAAATAGGCCAGCGTCGCCGAGTAAACGCCGGCTTGGTCCTCGGTCGGCATGCGGCCGTTCATGACGGCGCCAAACCGCTTGCTCCAGGCACGGGTGGCATCGTTCAGGTCCCAGTAGAACGCTTCGGTCAGCTCCAGTCCCTGCGCGACGGGCAGCCCCATCGCTTCGATGTCCGTCAGCTCGGCGAACAGCGCGGCCGGGGTCATCTTGGGGGTGATCCCGAACTCGTTGGCTTGCTTGATGGCGTTCACGAGGTCCGATCCCGTGCTGGCGAAGGCGAGGACGTTGGCGCCCGAAGCCTGAGCCTCCAGCAGGGGCGTGCCGAAATCGGTGGTTCCCAACGGGTTGCGGCTCGCCCCCGCGACCTTGCCACCCAGCGCCGTCACGGCCGCCGTCGCGTCGTTTTCCAGCGCCTGGCCGAGCGCGTAGTTGACGGTCAGGAAATACCAGGCGTCCAGGCCCTGCGGCACCATCCCGGCCGCGGTGCTCCGGCCCTGCACCCAGGTGTCGGTCACCCACTGCACCGTCGTGGGCTGGCAGGCCTTGCCCGTGAGGTCCGATGTCATCGAGCTGGACGCGAGCGCCACGCGATGGCGGTCATGCGCGATGGTCGCGACGGCCAGGGCCACGCCGGAGTTCGGCAGGTCCACGATGGCCGCCACCCCGTCCTGGTCGAACCAGCGGCGGGCGATGGCGGAGCCGGCATCGGGCTTGTTCTGGTGGTCGGCGAAGATGACCTCGACCGTCAAGCCTCCGCTTTCGGGAGCGAAGTCCGCCGCCGCCAGCTTGGCCGCCTCCACCGATCCTTGGCCCACGCCGTCCGAGAACGGGCCGCTCATGTCCGTCAGCACGCCAACCTTGATCGTGCCGGGCACCTCCGCCCGGGCCAAGGGCGCGATGAAGCAGGCGGCAAGCAGAAACGTGCGCAGGCGCGGCATGGCGTTCCCTTCTCGGTCACAGCAGTTCGAAGTACTCGGCGTGCTCCCACTCCGTCACCACGGCGGCGAAGCGGTCGATCTCGGCGGCTTTCAGCCGAGCGAAGTAGTCGATGAAGAAGGGGCCGAACGCCGCTTCCAGGCAGCGGTCGCGACGCAGCGCGGCCAGTGCCTCCCCCAGGCTGCGGGGCAGCAGCGGCGCGTCGCACTCGTAGGGGGCGTCTGCGGCCAACCCCGGGTCCAGCGTGCGGCCGACACCATCCAGCCCGGACGCGATCTGGGCCGCCATGGCAAGGTAGGGGTTGGCGCCCGGCTCCCCGGCCCGGTTTTCCAGCCGGGTCGCGGCGCCGGCACCGACCACGCGAACCATCACCCCGCGGTTGTCGGTCGCCCAGCATGCCCGGGTCGGGGCGTTGGTGTAGGGGCGGTAACGCTTGTAGCCGTTGATCGTGGGGGTGGTGAACGCGCAGGCCGCTGCGGCGTGCTCCAGCAGCCCGGCCAAATAGTGCATCCCCAGCCTGCTCAGCCCACCCCCCGGCGCTGCGAAGGCGTTGGCGCCGGATGCGTCGCGCAAGGACTGGTGGAGGTGCCAGCCGCTGGACGCCACCTCCGGCAAGCGGGGGCGGCACATGAAGCTGGCGGCATAGCCGTGGCGCGCGCAGACCTGCTTCACCGCGGAGCGCACCAGGATCAGCTGGTCGGCCGGCAGCATCCCGGCTGCCGGGCCGAACGTCAGCTCGACCTGGCTGGGGCCGAACTCAACCTCCATGGTGCGGAGCGGCAGGTCCAGCGCCTGCAGCGCCGCCCGCAGCAGCTCCATCAGCGGGTCCAGCTCGTCGTAGCGCAGCTCCGTCAGGTACTGGTGGCCGGGGTTGAGCAGGTGCCGCTCCCCGGGCCGGCCATCGGCCTCGGGTCCGGCAGCGCGGCGGACGATGTGGCACTCGATCTCCACCCCGGCCATGAAGGTCAGCCCGTGGGCAGCCAGCGCGTCCACCTGCCGGGCCAACTGGGCGCGGCTGGACAGCGGCATGGGCTGGCCGCCGGGGAGTTCGAGGTCGCACAGCACCCAGCCGGCGTGGGGCGCCCACGGCAGCACGCGGAACGTCGCGGGGTCGGGCCGCATGACCATGTCGGCCGCCCCACGCAGCGCGGGGATGGCGAACCCGCCCTCCGCGGCAAACACGGGGAAGGCGGTCTTGCCCGACAGGTCCTTCATCAGCAGCGTGGTCGTGGCGTTCACGCCCTCCTGGAAGGCGTCCGCCGCTGCCTCCGCCACCAGCGTCTTGCCGCGGAGCACGCCGTGGGCGTCAACAAAGGCGAACCGCACCACGCCCAGCCCGGCGGCGGCGATCCGTGCCGCCAGGTCCCGGGCGGCGGCCGCGTCCATCACAGGGGGCCTAACCCCAATACCGTTCATTTAGGTGATTAATCACCCTATATCGTTGATCAGG